>QHXL01000328.1:23598-29842 GCA_003222935.1 Acidobacteriota bacterium | reverse complement strand
CAGACCTAAGCAAAGCCGTCAGGTCATTAAAGCAACGACGGCTTATATGATTACGGATATGTTGGCGGAGGTAACCAGGCGTGGAACGGCGCGGCGAGCCCATGACAGTTTTAAGAATGTTGCGATTGCCGGAAAGACAGGTACATCGCGCGATGGTTGGTTCGTGGGCTACACGCCTAACCTTGTTTGTGCGGTCTGGGTTGGCTTTGACGATAACAAGCAATTGGGGCTCACAGGTGCTGAGGCGGCACTTCCGGCATGGATTGATTTCATGAAAGAAGCGCTTGCTGTTCGACCCAGCCTGGGTGCGACATCTTTTCCGAAGCCGAGTGGGATCTACACAGTGAAGGTTGATCCAGAAACGGGTTACCTTGCTGGACCAAATTGCCCGACATCGATGACCGTCAGTGTGGCGTTACAGTTTGCACCGAGAGTTGAGTGCATCGAACACCTTCCCGAAATGGAACCGACGGAAGGCCTGTACGATCTCGATTTAGATCAGGATAGTTCAGATCAGGTTTCTGAACCGGAAACAGAATCGGCTCGACCGCGTCGGTCCAACGAGTCTTCCGACACGGTGTTGGAACCACCTACCGATGAGATGAATAAGGATGGCGTAGAGTTTCAGCGGAAGAAGAAAACGCGACCTACAAACCGAGGAACGGATCGGAGCGGTCGCACAAGCTTGGTCAGTGAACCAGTAGTGGGTGATCCTGCTGAGCGACCCTGAAGGACCGGCCAACCCGGAATCTTCCGAAGGGACCCGATCGCCGATGGCAGATTCGCAACGTGACCAGTACACAAATCTTTTCCGACTATTGACGGGCAATCAGGTTGGCTGTTTCAGATCTGCCAATTTACTCGGAGCGAAAACGAAATTGAAACGCCTTATCTTAGAGGCTTCGTCTAATTCACAATGCATCGTAAAGAATGAAGCGTGACCGGGCTGTACTCGACTCCGGTCTATCAGCATGGTTGGTTCACCGTTTACATTCCGCAGTGAGATGTTTGTGACATCACGATTCGCCTCATACAACTTCTCGATAAGACGCAGTACCTTCTCGATGCCGTACACCGGCTCAGCTAAGGCGTTAACTTCACCTCCACCGTCAGACACGAGCACGACATCCGCAGCCAACATCTTCTTGAGGCCCTGGACGTCTCCAGCAGTCAGAAGGGAGAGAAATCGCTGAAGAATGTCCCGTAGTTCAGCAGCACGCAGTGAAAAGTTTGAGGCCCGGTTCTTGTCGTAGGCGTCCATCGTGCGGCGTGCGCGGTGCAGCGTGACCTTGATGTTTGCCTCCGACATTTCAAGGGCTTCGGCGGTTTCGTTTGTTGAATAGTCAAACACGTCGCGGAGTAGAAGGACCGCGCGTTGTGCAGGGGTCAACGCTTCCAGCGCGACCAGAAACGCCATACTGATGCTCTCCATAAGGTCGTAGCGCCTCGCCGGAGTACTTTCCATCACGGCTCGATGGTCCAACGCTGAGCCATCATTACCTTCAGTTAGGACTGGCGCCGGAAGCCATGGACCGAAGTATTCCCGTCGGCGTCGCCTTCTGAGTTGATCGCGGCTAAGGTTCATTGCCACCTTGATGAGCCATGGTCGCAGTGGTGCCTCCATATCGGTCGGTGGCTTTTCCAATGCGCGGACGAACGTATCCTGAACGATGTCGTCGGCATCTGCTGCGTTGCCGGTCATCCGGTAGCAGATAGCCCATACGAACCGTCTATGTTCATTAAACGTTTGAGCCGAAATGGTCACCAACTAATGCCTCGTCTTCAATGTCACCAATGTGGATCCTTTAGGTCGCTGAGTTTCCGCCCGCTTATCCCCTACACCTGGAATTTGGTTTCCGTTCATAGCCCCCACATTCCAGACCTGATACAGATAAAGCTTCCCTTTTCGTTGAATGAATATCAGAGATGATGCCGAGCTGGGCTTGGCCGTTTCAACACGTTGCGTCAAGATTACGCGAGCGACACCATCGTGGATGTTTTTAAGTGTCAGAATATTTGGCCTGGTCGAATCGGTTCGCTCAACGACATATGTTCCGGCTGATAGCGGTTGACCTGCTATGACGAACGAAAAAGGAATCTCCATTTCGATTCGTTGGCTGCCCTGGGCGTTCACTTTACTCGACACGAACGTAATAAGAGAGATCAAAAGAAGGATTGATCCAACGCTGTGCTTTACCATGTTGCCTCCTCGTCTTGCAGTGCAATTCCTCAAAACAAGAATCTTCACAGATAACACGCTCGAGGTCTTTGAAAGGTTACACTTCCTGAGAGTGTGAGACCTCAGGATCAAAGCAATCTTGAAAACCGTACCGTCAGGAGAAGCCATGAAAGACATATCAAGACGAGAGGCCATTTCTACAATCGCCAACGGCGTAGCAGGTTTGGGATTGGTAACGGCGTCCGGTGAACTTGCAACTGCGAACCAAAGCTCGACAGCGGACAACGTAGCGCGTGCCTTTCGTGGACAGCATCAACCGCGTCAGTTGACGTTCGATCCGACGAGGCTCAAAGGACTGTCCGAAAAGCTGCTTCGATCGCACTGGGAAAATAATTACGGCGGCGCCGTGAAGGCGCTCAACGCTGTAGAGGTGAGGCTTGCTACGATGCTCAGGGAGAAAGATCTCCCTCCTTACATATATGGAGATCTGAAACGAGAAGAGTTGGTTCGCAGCGGGTCCGTCGTGCTGCACGAACTCTACTTTGGTAACCTCGGCGGCGATCCAAAACCTGGCGGCAAGGTGCTCGACGTTATCAAGCAATGGTTCGGCAGTTATGAAGAGTGGGAAGGTGAGTTTAAAAGAACCGCGAACGCACTTGGCGGTGGATCAGGCTGGGTAATCTTTGCGCAAAATGCCCACACAGGAGAGTTCCACAACTATTGGTCCTGGGACCACATGCACAACGTTCCAATGGGTCGTCCGCTGCTCGTGCTCGATATGTACGAACACGCCTATCACATAGATTATGGGGCCGCAGCCGCAAAATATGTGGACGCGTTTTTGCAAAATGTGAATTGGGAAGAAGTAAATCGTCGCACTGAAGCTTTATGAACAAGCGTTGAAGACCCTTTTGGTTTTGACGCGTAGCGTCAGGTGATTCTAGCCCGGCGTTTTAACGCCGGGAATTCTGTCCGCAGTCGTGTGTCGCGTTAGCGACACCTGAATTATTGGGGAACGATTCACGCGTCGCTAGCGCGACGCTTCACCCTTCTCTCCATCCCCCTTTGAAAAGCCGGGCTAAATTCACGCGACGCTACGCGTCGAGACAAAATGAACCGGTATATCTTTATTGCTTTGAGGGCTTGGCATCGAGAAAGTCGTTTACTAGCGGAACGATCGTTGTAATGCGGGACATCAGCGTAACGTGTGTTGTGTCGGGCAAGATCGCCAATCTCGACGCTGAGCGCGGCCGCATGTCGCCATGGACCTCGCCACCCTTAAGGCGAAACGTTTCGGCGATGTAATCGAGCCGCACGCCGTCGGCATCGCCGTGGATGAAAAATATGGGCGCTTTGGTGGCCTTGAGCTTGTCGGCTCCGAAGTCGTGCGGCTTCAGATCGATCGAGAGGACGCGCTTGACGAAGTTCGGGAATTCGTTGGGCGTCGGGCTGAGCGTTTTGTAGTCGGATTCGAGAGGCGTGCCTTTGAACGCTTCGGCCGACAGGAGCGGGAATGCGTCCAGCCCTTCTTTGGTCCAGCCGTCCTGGCGGAATACAGCCGAAATACTGACGACCTTGCGCACCTTGTCCGGATGGCGGATCGAGCAATTCAGAGCCACACCGCCTCCCAGGCTGTATCCGATGACATCCGCGCTTGGGATCTTGAGGTAGTCGAGCAGCGCGGCCACATCGTCGGCGAGGTAGTCATAGTTGAAATCGCGTTTGATGTCGGCCGTGCGCCCGTGGCCTTGCATTTCGATGGCGATCACTTTCCGCGTCTTGGAAAGTTCGTCGATCCACTCGGTCCAGTGGAAGGTGTTTGAAATTGCCATGAACGCACCGTGCAGCAAAACCACAGGCTCGCCGCTGCCGTGGATCTCGTAATACATTTTTAGGCCGTTAACCGGCGCATAGCCGGCGATTGGTTTTTGCTGCCCCGATACGCTGCCCCACAGGACCATTGTGAAGAGTATCGAGAGGAAAAAAGCTGTCGGCTTCATATTTGGATTCCCATTCATAATTGTCACTCGTTACATCTCGGCCAGTACTCCGTCAAGCCGCTTGTAGCTCATCTCCATGCCGTCTGTCATGCCGGTTGCGAAGGCGTCATCGCGGTCGGCCTTCGAGGCAAACTTGATCGTGGTTGTCATGTTCGTAATGCCTCCGGCTTCCTGGAAGGTGACGGTCACGATCGATGGTTCACCCCCCATGGAAACCCCCAGGTTACCCGGATCGAAGATTTGGGTATGTACGAGTCTCGCGTACGGAATGACTTCCAGGACCTCGCCCGTGAATCCGAACTCCTGGCCGTTCTCGTCACTACGCCAGAACCAGCGATACTGGCCGCCGACGCGCATATCCATCTCGCAGACAGGCATCGACCAACCCGGGGGGCCTCCGCACCAACGGCGCATCAGGTCCGGTTCCATGTAGGCCCGCCACACCAGTTTGACGGGAGCATCGAAGCTCCGTTTGACGAGTACCTCGGTATCTGACGGCAGGCTTGCTTTGGCGGGTTTCATGGCTTTCGCTCCTGTTTCTCTTGTTGTTTTAACTCGGCCAGTAACGCATCTAGACGCTTGAATTTGCCTTCCCAGATCTTTCTGTACTGCTCTAGCCATTTGTCGATCTCTTTCATTTTTTCGATCTCAAGCGAATAGTAAATTTCTCGTCCCTTTTGTTCCTGTCTTACAAGCTCGCACTCCGTCAGTATTCGCAAATGCTTGGAAACGGCTTGTCTTGTGGTATCAAAACGCTCGGCGATCGCATTGGGTGTCATTGCCTGCAACGCTATTAACGCAATGATCGCCCGCCTTGTCGGGTCGGCTATGGCTTGGAAAATATCTCGTTTCATTTTCTTGATCAAAAGTATGCAACCGTTCGGTTGCAAGTGTAAGTGCAACCGAACGGTTTCGCAAACTCTTTTTTCTCGGGCCCGAGGACAATTACGAAACATGTCGGCCTTGCTGAATGAGGGCTCATTCAGTATTATGCGGGTCCACTAAACTGGGAGTAGAGTCTTTGAAGAAAAAGGAATACAAGAAACTGAATGATGCGGATTGCTAAAGCTGCTGTGCTCGGAGCGGGCACCATGGGTGCTCAGATTGCCGCTCACCTCGCCAATGCTGGTGTGCCAACCTTGCTGCTCGATATTCCGCCACGTGAACTTTTGCCCGAAGAGCAGGCCAAGGGTCTCACACTCGAAAGTACCCAGGTGCTCAGCCGGATCGCTCGCAACGGTTTTGAAGCTTCGAAGAGCGCAAAACCTGCAGCCTTCTTTACGCCGGAGCTCGCCTCATTAGTTTCCGTTGGAAACTTCGACGACGATCTCGCCAAACTTAAAGACTGCGATCTAATCATTGAGGCAGTGGTCGAGAATCTTGAGATCAAGCGCTCACTTTATGAACGCGTCGACCAGCATCGTCGACCCGGCTCAATTGTCGCTTCAAACACCAGCGGTATTCCAATTCAGTCGCTTGCCGAAGGAAGGTCAGACGACTTCAAGCAGCATTTCCTTGGCGTACACTTCTTCAATCCACCTCGTTACCTTCATCTCGTGGAGATAATCAGGACCGAATGGACCAAGCCTGAAGTGTCGTGCTTCCTTTTTGGGTTTCTCGATCAGCGACTCGGCAAGGGCGTTGTGCCGGCGAAAGATCGTCCTAACTTCATTGCCAACCGAATAGGGACTTTCGGCGCGCTCCATACCATCCGCACAATGCTCGACGATGCTTACACAATAGAAGAGGTCGATAAGATCACTGGACCAGCGGTAGGTAGACCAAAGAGTGCAACGTTCCGCACTTTCGATCTGGTCGGTTTGGACGTCTTCACGCACGTCATTAAGAATCTTTACGAAGCACTCCCTGACGATGAAGAACGCGAGACGTTTGTCGTTCCTGAAGTGCTCGCCAAGATGGTTGAGCGCGGCGTTTTGGGTAATAAATCTCGTGGCGGTTTTTACAGGAGACAGAAAGGTGAGGGCGGCAAGCCCGAGATTTGGACGCTCGACACCGCAACGCTCGATTATCGACCGTCGGAAAAAGTGAAATTGCCTTCACTCGA
>QHXL01000328.1:23040-23526 GCA_003222935.1 Acidobacteriota bacterium | reverse complement strand
AAAACACTTTCGCGAACGCTTACCTATTCTGCGAAGCGGATTCCCGAGATTGCTGACACGATAGTTGAAGTCGATCGAGCGATGCGTTGGGGCTTCGGCTGGGAGTTAGGTCCATTTGAAGTTTGGGATGCGATTGGCGTCGAGAAGTCTGTTGCGCGAATGAAGGAAGAGGGCATGACGGTCCCTGCTAACGTCGAGCAGATGATCGCCTCAGGCGCAACGTCGTTCTACAAAAACGAAAACGGAGAACAGTCCTACTTCGATTTTGCCAGTGGCAAGTACGTTCCGTTAGCTGAGCCACAGGGCGTTCTTAACCTGAAGACGATTAAGAGTCAGAAAGGCATTATCAAGAAGAACGCCGGCGCTTCACTGATAGATATTGGCGACGGGGTCGCGTGTCTTGAGTTTCATTCGAAGATGAATGCTATTGGTGGCGACACGTTACAGATGTTGAAGTTTGCGCTTAGTGAAGTTGAAAAGAATTTC
>QHXL01000328.1:16522-23034 GCA_003222935.1 Acidobacteriota bacterium | reverse complement strand
TGATGGAAGCGCAGGAAGAGAACTGGGAAGAACTCGACATGATGGCTCGCGTTTTTCAGAACGCGACGATGAGTTTGCGCTATTCGCCGAAACCTGTGGTTGTCGCTCCGTTTCAGATGGTGTTTGGCGGTGGTTGCGAGATGGTCCTGCACGCTGATCGCGTCAGAGCTGCCGCTGAAACTTACATCGGCCTGGTTGAAGTTGGCGTTGGTATTATTCCCGCCGGTGGTGGTACCAAGGAGATGTTGGTGCGTGCGCTGGATGCCATTCCCAAGGGCGCTGACGACGCCGACCCGTTTCCATTTGTGAAGCGTGCGTTTGAAACAATTGCGCTGGCGAAGGTAGCGACGTCGGCTGAAGAAGCTCGCGGTTACGGTTTCCTATCAGCTGACGATACAGTATCGATGAATGCCGATAGGTTGATTGCGGATGCAAAGAAGGAAGTCTTGTCACTCGCGTCGAGTGGCTACGTCGCTCCACAACAGCGGACGGATATCCTGGCGCTTGGTAACTCGGCGTTGTCGACATTGAAACTTGGCATTCATCAAATGAAACGCGCCGGTTACATTTCCGATCACGACGCGGAAATTGGGACTCAACTCGCGCGAATTCTGACTGGTGGTGACTTGAATCACCCGACACGAGTCTCGGAACAATACTTATTGGATTTAGAACGCGAGGCTTTTTTGAAGCTCGTTAGCATGCGAAAGACGCAAGAACGTCTAGGTCACATGCTTAAAACCGGAAAACCGTTGAGAAATTAAGTCCAAGGTCCAAAGTCGGTTGGGCGAGTTGGGTGTTGGCTTTGGACGTTGGACGTTGGACATTGGACATTGGACATGGGACTTTGGACAAAACTATGAATGAAGCGGTGATTGTATCGGCGGTTCGGACAGCTGTTGGCAAAGCGCCGAAGGGTACTTTGAGAAACACGCGCCCTGATGAAATGGGTGCGGCAGTTATAAAAGAAGCTGTAGCGCGCGTTCCTGGTCTTGAGCTTTCAGAAATAGAAGATGTGATCATGGGTTGCGCGATGCCTGAAGCTGAACAGGGCATGAACGTCGCACGTGCTGCGGCAATTCGGGCAGGTCTTCCGGTTGAGACGAGCGCGATGACGATCAATCGTTTTTGTTCGTCGGGCTTACAGTCGATAGCGATGGCTGCCGATCGAATCCGAGGCGGTGGCGCCGATGTGATCGTCGCCGGTGGACTTGAGACGATGTCGATGATTCCGATGGGTGGTCACATCATTCGTCCCAATCCTTATCTCGTCGAGCATTACCCTGACTTTTATCTCAACATGGGACTGGCGACGGAAAACGTCGCGCGTAAGTACGAAGTGACTCGCGAGGAGCAGGATGACTTTGCGCTTCGTTCCCATCAAAGAGCGGCGGCGGCCCTGGATGCTGACAAGTTCAAAGATGAGACAGTTGCCCTGAATGTTGTCGTCGAGGAACGGGACGAAAAAGGGAAAAAACAGCGACGCGAAGTTGTGTTCAATAAAGACGAGGGCGTGCGTCGCGATTCGTCGGCAGAAAGTTTGGCGAAGCTGAAACCGGCGTTTCATGTGAAAGGAACGATCACAGCCGGCAACGCTTCGCAGATGTCTGATGGCGCTGCTGCGGCAATCGTAATGTCACAGGAGCGTGCAGAGGCTCTTGGTGCAAAGCCGATGGCGAGGTTTGTTGCGTATGCAACTGCTGGCTGCCCTCCAGAAGAGATGGGAATTGGTCCAGTCTTTGCGATTCCGAAAGCGTTGAAGCTCGCTGGCTTATCGCTGGCGGACATCGATGTGATTGAGTTAAATGAAGCGTTCGCTGCCCAGTCGCTCGCCGTGATCAAAACTCTCGGACTGGATCCGGAGAAAGTGAATGTGAATGGTGGTGCGATTGCGCTTGGTCATCCTCTTGGTTGTACCGGGGCAAAGTTGACGGCTTCAATCTTGAGAGAGTTGGAGCGACGCAACGGTCGATATGGAATGGTAACGATGTGTGTCGGTGGTGGCATGGGTGCCGCCGGAATTTTTGAAAGAATTTAGCGAGTAGCACAGACTTCAGTCTGTGTTCGTGCGATTAAGCTAAAGATAGAGGACATAGACTGAAGTCTGTGCTACCAGCCTATGACCGAGTCTGAAGTATTCGAAGCAGTTACGGGAAGCGGAAGCAGCGATTTTGCGATCCTGGTCAGGATTCTGAATCAGCATGGACCCTGGTGTTTGATCGGGGGCTTGACGGTCAATTGTTACGTTGAGCCGGTCTACACACTGGACGCAGATATCGTTGTCGTATCGTCGGAGTTGCCGGGAATTAGAAGCGACTTACTATCCGCAGGTTTTCTTGTTGAGGAGTTTAAGCATTCTTTGAATGCACAAATGCAGGGAAGTGACTTGCGTATTCAGCTTAGCCTTGATCCGCGTTACCAGAGCTTTGTGAAACAGGCGCAAATTTCTGCAGTGCTGGGCCAGCAGGTACCCGTGGCTTCTCTGCAGGACGTCGTGCAGGGTAAGACCTGGGCGTGGAGTGATGAGCAGTGCCGCGCCAGTAAGCGTAAAAAAGACGAGTTGGACTTAATGAGAATTCTTGAGCGATATCCGGAAACGCGGACGCTAATGCCGGAGATGATCAAATCTCAAGTACCAGAATAGAAATCTGAATGTGGTTTTGAAGAAGGAGACCCTTATGTCAGCCGTAGCCGAAGAGAAAAAGATTATCAAGGGTGGCGCATTCTTAATCGAAGAGCGTGTGCCCGAGGACATCTTCACGCCCGAAGACTTCACGGAAGAACATCGAATGATTGCCGATACCACGCGGCAGTTCATCGACAACGAAGTCAACACCCGCATTGATGAGCTCGAAAGCCATGACTGGAAACTTGCGCGCGAACTCGTCGGCAAGGCAGCCGAGCTTGGTTTGATCGGCGCCAACATTCCTGAAGAGTACGGCGGACTCGGTCTTGATCAAACGAGTGGCGCACTCGTTGGTGAAAACATCGGACGTTCAGCTTCGTTCGCTACGACGTTAGGTGCCGAGAGTGGCATTGGTCTGCTGCCAATCATCTATTTCGCCACTGAAGCCGCGAAGGAAAAGTATCTGCCAAAGATCGCCGCGGGCGAGTTGATCACTGCGTACGCGTTGACTGAAGCTGGCTCCGGTTCCGACGCAATGGCGGCCAAGGCTACGGCTCGCCTGAGTGACGATGGAACTGAGTACATTCTGAACGGCGAAAAGATGTGGATCACGAATGGCGGCTTTGCGGACATCTTCATTGTTTTCGCGAAAGTCGACGGCGACAAGTTCAGTGCATTTATCGTCGAGCGTCAGCCGGGTCTAACGTCAGGTGCTGAAGAGCACAAGATGGGTATTAAAGGATCGAGCACTACGGCGTTGGTGCTTTCTGATGTTCGCACGCCGGTTGAGAACTTACTCGGCGAAATCGGCAAGGGACACAAGATTGCTTTTAACGTTCTTGAAGTTGATGGTGCATGAGTCGGTTCGGTATGCGAACGAACGCCACCAGTTTGGAAAGTCGATTTCGTCGTTCGGCGCGATCAAGGCAAAGCTTGCGGAGCAGGCAATAAAAACCTGGGTCGGCGAGTCGATGATTTACCGAACGTTGGGAATGATCGAAGCTGGCGTTGGCGCAGTTGATTCGAAGGACATGGATGCGCGACTAAGAGCGATCGAAGAGTATGCCGCTGAGTGTTCGATCATCAAGGTTGCGCTTTCCGAGTACTGCGACTACGTCGTGGATGAGATGGTCCAGATCTACGGCGGTTATGGTTACTCCGCCGATTACCCGGCTGAGCGGGCCTATCGCGACTCGCGAATTAATCGCATCTTTGAAGGGACGAACGAAATCAACCGGATGCTCATCATTCAGATGTTGATGAAGAGGGCGATGGGCGGGCAGTTGCCGTTGATTCCGGCGGCGATGAAACTTTACTTGCGGCCGAGATGAAGCTTGCGCAAAACGCCAAGAAGGTGGCGTTGATGACACTTGGTACAGCGGCACAGAAATACATGATGAAGTTGGGCGACCAGCAGGAGATCTTGATGGGCATCGCCGATGTAATTATGGACACCTATGCGATGGAGACTGCAATTCTTCGCGCCCGTAAACTTACCGCGTCGCAGGGTGAGGATGCTGCTGCGCGTTATCTCGATATCACGCGCGTTTTCTGCAACGACGCGGTGCTCCGAATCGAGTCGCGTGCAAAGAGCACGTTGGCTGGAATGTCGGAAGGTGATGAATTGCGTACTTTGTTGGCGGCCCTGCGAAGATTTACGAAGCTGACACCCATGAACACCATAGCCGCTCGGCAACGAATAGCAGACGAGATGATCCAGGCTAACAAGTGGTGCTACTAAGATCTTAAGAATTATTGGTCATTGGTTATATTCCATTTCTCATTGTCATTTGGAGCAGCGTCAGTAGTCCGTGGTCAGTAGTCAGTTGTAGTAGCCAAATCGATTCGAGAGGCTCCAATTACTTGCGTCTACAACTGACTACGGACTACTGACCACTAACCGTCTTGCAAAATGACAAATGAGAAATGGAAAATGACGAATGACCAATGATTTTGTGCCCTCCCAAATCTGAGAATTCATGAAGATCCACAGCATCTCCGTTCCCACTCCCTTCTACATAGGGCCGGTCAATGTCTATTTGATCGCTGAGGATCCGATCACCATCATCGATACCGGGCCGAAGACCAGGGAAGCTGGCGAGGCTTTACGGGAAGGACTTCGAGCACATGGATTTCGCGTCTCGGACATACGTCGGATCGTGCTCACCCACGCGCATGAAGATCACTGCGGGTTGGCACGCTCACTGCGCGATGAGGCAAAGGACGCTGAGGTGCTGGTCCATGAGTGGGAAACTGGTCACCGACACGGCCGACTCGAATACCAGGAGCATCGAGCACTGTTAGTTCGAGCCGGAGTTCCTGACGACGAGATTGAAAGTCTGCGCCGGATGTACGAGGGAGTCAGGCAGTACGCAGATTCATTTCAAGATCATGAGTATGGCCCACTTTGGGATAATGGAGAGTTGGAGTTCACGTCCGGCACTCTGCGAATTGTCCACACGCCTGGTCATACGCCCGGATCTTGTTCCTTCATTCGTGAAGCGGATCGAACTGTGATTGCCGGCGACTGCGTGTTGAAGCGAATCACTCCAAACCCTGTGCTTTCGCCTGATCCTATCGACCCCTCAAAGCGTTTTCCTTCACTCGCTGAGTATTTGGTGAGCCTGGCACGGCTGCGTTCATTTGCTCCGACAATGGTCTACGGAGGACACGGCGGGACGGTGAACGACTACGAAGAACTTTTCAATCGCTACATCCGGGCGATTCAAGAACGTCAGTCACATGTGATCAGGCTTATTCCGAAGGGGGGAGCTACAGCCTGGGAAGTCGCGCAACAGATGTTTCCGGGCACCAATGATGTTCATCGATTTCTCGCAGTTTCAGAAGCGGTCGCCCATCTCGACCTAGCCCAGATAGAAGGCAAGCTCACCTACGAAATCAGCGCTACAAAAGAGATCTACAGACCTTTGTGAGACACCTTGGAGTGCGGTGCCTTGTCACCGCTTTTCAAATCGGTCCGCATAACTAAGAGCTGCTGTGACAAAGCGGTGACCAGACACCGCACTCCAAGGTGGTAAGGAAATCGTCTTGATCCACTTTTTCGGTCGCCCACTTCTGAAAACTGATTCCCAAACATTAAAAAAGTTTTGGAACCCACCCACCGAGACTTGCGTGAAAGAGCAAAACTCTTCCGGAGGAATTCCTTCTATGTTTTCAATGAAAGCCAGGCACACATTGAGTCTCCTCGTGGCATTAGCCCTCAGTACCGGGATGGCGCGTCGCCCGAGAACCCCGACAACGACGTCATCGAACGGTCATTCGATTTTGTAGTTGATGGCAGTGGGTTCCTCGGCGTCTACGCCGAAGACATCAGCAAAGAGAACATGAGTCGCTACAACTTGAACCAGGTTCGTGGCGTCGCCATCACTCGCATTGTCAAAGACAGTCCGGCAGAAAAAGCAGGACTGCGTAAGGACGACGTCATTCTTCGAATTGACAACGAGAACGTGACCAGTGTGCGGCGTCTGAATCGGCTGGTCTCTGAAATCGCTCCTGACCAGATCGTGAAAGTCGCAATTAGCCGTGGCGGTTCAGAACAGGAAGTCGTAGCTACTATGGGTCGTCGAGATTCATCGGATCGATTTCGCGGTTTGTTAAAAGACAAAGTGTTCGAAGGGAATTTAGGTAACTTCGGTTCGAACCTTGGAAACTTCGGAACCTGGGAATGGGATCGGAACCTACCAAATTGGGAAGGTCCGATGGTGTTTGCCTTCGGCTCGAGCCGGCGAATTGGAGTGAGCACTAATACTCTTACGAAACAACTGGCTGACTTTTTCGGTGTGCCGGGTGGAAAGGGTCTGTTGGTAACTTCCGTTGCGGACGATGGTCCAGCTGCAAAGAGTGGAGTGAAAGCCGGTGACGTGAT
>QHXL01000328.1:13685-16503 GCA_003222935.1 Acidobacteriota bacterium | reverse complement strand
GCAAGAGTCTTGAATCAGAAGAAGGAAGGCGACGTCACCTTGACGATTATTCGTAATAAGAGTCAGCAGTCGATTCGCCTTACTCCCCAGGCTGGAGGTTTGCCGACGACCACGATCGATCGGCCGCAAATCGGGCGGCGGATAGTTATTCCCCGGATCGACATACGCACAATGCCGGACGTAAATATCGAGATGCCGCAGATAGAGATTCCCCGTATTCCCTCAATTAATATCCAAATGCCGCGCATTAATGTGACGCCGAGGATCAGGGTAATACGAGGGACAAACGGACCTATCTAAAGTCTTCAATCAAGTGCGGACTCCTCCTGATTCGGGTCGTCGTGGTCACGGCGACCCGCTTTTTTATCCGATCTCTTCAACCCTCTTGGCTCCGCTTGCGCCAAACGTGTCGAATGTGTGATCATCCAAACGATGAAAGCAATAATTTACAGCCCCGATCTTTTAAGGAGTGCATAAAGAGTGAAAGCGGAATTGCAGAAGTTAATCGCTTTGCAGAATTTGGACACGACCATACGAAAACTAGAAAAAGACCTCGAAGCAATACCAGAAAGGCGCGCTGAGATCGAAAGAGAGTTCGATCAGCGCGCTTTTGAAATTAGGGCTCTGGAAACCCGACGCGACGAGGCCAAACACGTACGTGCGCGACTCGAGAATGAAGTCGTCGAGCAGAAAGGTCGCGCTGAACGAGCTGAGCGCAATTTAATGTCGTCGAAAAAGCAGGATGAGTACACAGCGGCGATTCGTGAGGCTGATGCTGCTCGAAAGCAGATCTCCACACTGGAAACCCAAATACTCGAACAACTTGAAACTCTCGAACAAGCCGAAGCTGCACTGAATGAACGTGCCGCTGAGATTGCGAGTTTGAATTCGGATCGTGAAGCCAGGTTGAAAGCGTTTGACGACGAGACAGGTTTACAATCCGAACATCTGAAAACTGCGAAGAACGAACGCGATCAGGTTTTTGCGGTCTTACCGAAAACGCTCAGTGGACAGTACGGAAGAATCAGCACGCGTATTCGTGATGGAGTTGCAGTTGCCGAGGCTCGTAATCGATCTTGTACGGCGTGTTTTATGTCGCTGCGACCTCAGGTGATGTCGGAGATAAGACGAGGTGAAGAAGTGATCACTTGTGACAACTGTGGTCGTATTCTTTACTACGTTCATTCCGACTCGATCAAGGCCGACTCAGCTTCCGCGCAACCCAACGTCGTAGTCAACTAACTCAACAAGATGTCCGGTATGCGTCTGTCTTGTTGTTAGGTTCATTGGTAGCCTTCTTGGATCATCACGACAAGACAGAAGCATATCGGACATTTGGCTAACATGCGGATATTAGTCACAGGTGGTGCCGGTTACATCGGCAGTGTCGTAACCGAGGAGTTGCTGAACGATGGTCATCAGGTCGTCGTGTACGACAACCTGGTTAAAGGACATCGAGCGGCAGTTGTACCGGGCGCACAGTTTGTTCATGCCGATCTAGCGGATGGCGAGAGCCTACGGAACACACTCAAACAAGAAAAGGTCGAGGCAGTGATTCACATGGCCGCCTACTCTCTGGTGGGCGAGTCGAGTGTAAATCCTGCTAAGTACTATCAGAATAATGTAGTGACCGGGTTAGTACTGCTCGACGCGATGCTTGACTCCGGTGTGAAGAAACTCGTCTTCTCCTCTACCGCTGCGACCTATGGTGAACCCAGGCAGCAACCTATCGATGAGAGCGCGCCGACAAGTCCTACGAACCCTTACGGTGAGACAAAGCTTGCATTTGAGCGAGCGCTGAACTGGTACGACTCTGCACACGGATTTCGTTTCGCATCGCTGCGTTACTTCAACGCTGCCGGCGCAACGATAAAATGTGGCGAGGACCACGATCCTGAGAGTCATCTCATTCCAATCGCATTACAGGTCGCAAGAGGAACGCGTGAATCCGTGGAAATCTTTGGGGATGATTACCCAACACCAGATGGCACCTGCGTTCGCGACTATATTCATGTTGTCGACCTGGCTCGTGCACACATCCTGGCCCTGGGAGAATTGGGTGAAGGCAGTCAGATTTTTAACCTTGGCTGTGGAGGCGACGGATACAGCGTTCGTCAGGTTATTGATACAGTCCAGGAAGTAACTGGTAAGAACATTCTCACTCGTATTGGGGCACGACGCGCCGGTGACCCCTCAACGCTGATCGCCAGTTCCGAAAAGATCAAAGCGAAACTTGGTTGGCAACCGAAGTATCAGGATTTGCGTTTGATTGTGGAATCAGCCTGGAAATGGACGCTTGCGCATCCTGATGGCTATGGTGAGTGATGATAGTCATTTGCGGTGTGCGACGATATCAAATTCGAATCTCACTTTTTCCTTTACTGTAATTAATCCGTGGGCAGCTGACGTAACCTTTACCTTGTAGTCGCCCCGATTGATGGTGAATTGACCAACTGCCTGGAGGTCATTCTCGCTCAGGTGAACCTTGACCGGAAAAGTCTCGCGTCGGGTAACACCAAGGAGAGTGAGGTCTCCTATTACGGTTACATCAAATTCTCCCGGTTTCACCTGTTTCGCAGTGACTCCCGTGCTTTGAAAAACAATGTCCGGATACTTGTCGGGAAGTAGCACAATGTCGTGTACTTCTTTATTGATGATCTCTTTCTGCTTATCTGTAAAATCATCACTCGTCTCCCGGAGCGAACCAGCCTTCACTACTAATCGCAACGAGGCGGGCACAACAGTCTGCGGGTTTGCCTCTACTTCACCCGAGAAGTCGTTTGCCGCTAAGTAGTGATCATGGCCCTGAAACCATAGG
>QHXL01000328.1:468-13672 GCA_003222935.1 Acidobacteriota bacterium | reverse complement strand
CCCTGGTTCGGATCACTCGCATAGTGAATTGTTTGCAGGTTGTTTTCAGAAGCAGTTGATATCGCGCATGGGCCCTGAAGGACCAGCAGTATCAGCAGTAGTAGGGCCATGAGCACGAATCGCAGTGTTTTATGAGTGTGATCTTGATGCGTTTCCATTGCAGACCTCCAATCTCGAAGGGCCACTATAAATTAAGATAGTCGGGATTCGAGTCAACCGGGTGTGTTTCCTTAAACGACTCTAAGCACAGTCTGTAACGACAGCGTTATAAAGTTGTCCGCATAGTCTTACGATTGGCCCAGGGTCTTGCGCGTTTGTTGATCCATAAAGATACTGGGAGTAGGCATGGGGAAAAATGATCCAGTTAAAGAGAAGGCCCAGGTAAAAGTAACAAAAGCACGAGGTGGTACGGCTGTAAGTGCGAAAGAATTTCTAACGCTAAAACGGCCCAAGGGCGATTTGCTTCTCGAGATCGGACGCGAGCAGGTATCCGTCACGAGCCTCGATCGAATTTATTGGCCCGACGAAAAGTTAACTAAGTTTGATCTCCTCTGTTACTACCTGAAGATAACAGATTTCATAATGCCATTCTTGAAAGATCGTCCCGCGATCTTGCAGCGTTATCCGCGCGGCATTAAAGCGCCCATGTTCTTCCAACAGGATCTGGAAAGTGCACCCGCTTTTATTAATACGGCCCGACTTGTCAATCAGGAAGGTCGTCAACTCGACTATGCCGTTTACACTACCACAGCTTCGCTTCTGCATTTCGTAAACCTCGGCACAATCGAGCAGCATCAGTGGCACTCGACCGTCAAGCACCTGGACAAGCCTGATTGGATAGCAATCGATCTCGATCCAAAACGAGCGCCCTGGGAGAACGTTCTGCAGGTTGCCCTGGTTGTTAAGGAAGTCGCGGACGAAATTGGATTGTGTGCATTTCCCAAGACTTCAGGGTCATCGGGAATACACATCTACTTTCCACTCAAACCAACTAACGAGTACGAGAAGGTTGCTGAGTTCGCAAAATTGCTCGCCGGCGAAGTGGCGCGACGGGCTCCGAAAATTGCGACCGTCGAACGGACAATCGCCAAGCGGAAGTCGACCCAGGTTTATGTCGATTGGATGCAGAACGCGCGAGGGAAGAGTCTCGCGTCGGTTTTTACTGCTCGAGCAAAAGCGAAAGCAACAGTCTCAATGCCGCTCACGTGGAAGCAGGTAGAGCGAGGTGTAAAGATAACTGACTTCACGATTACGAACGCTCCTGACCTGCTAAACAAAAAAGGCGACCCGTGGGCCACCTTTTTCGACAAACGTCAGAAATTGAAGTTTGATTAGTTGGTCTTGATCTTAATACCAGCCGAAAAGCGTAAACCATCTTCGCGGCCATGATCGAAGAACACCGGAAGATAATCGACCTGGATGGGTCGAATATCGATACGTCTTCCTGCGCGAATGTCCAACCCAGCACCGAGTCCCATTGCAAAAGCAGTCTCGCTTGTGTCCGGACAACTGAAGTTACTCGTTTTGAACGCGGCTTTGTACCGGGTCACCCCAAACAACGCATGTGCGAACGGGATGAGCGGAGTTGGGTTGCGAAAATTGAAGCGCGGTCCAAAAAGCAAAGTGTAACGGTGGAGTCGCGCGTTATAAGTGGTACCACTCAGGCGGTCAAAGAATTCGACATTTGCCCAGGTTCCACTGAAGTTGGTTACCAGGCCAACATTACGATGGACGTTGGCAACGACTTCGCCTTGCACGCCGCGATATGGCACGCGGCGCTCGGACGCGAAATCCACTCGAGTGGAGGTTCCGTTTGGTAGGTTTCGTACACCCTTGGCATCAAGACGGTCAGCTCCATTGTTGGCACGCTCGTGAGCGTAGCCAATATAGAACTCCCAATCTCCGTAATCTTTATCTTGAGCTAATGCGACGGGCGCAGATACGAGCAGAATTGCTAGAAGCAAAAGCAGGTAACGCATAAGCGGGTTGTCCTCCTTGTAAGATTCCCCATCAACATTCCCGTTGATAAGAGAAAACAGGAATCCGCACGCATTTCCCAGTTTTCACTATTGTTGAGCGTTTAATTTCAAATGGGGACACTTTTTAGCATGGACTTCCGCAAACGATCAAGCCGACAAATGGTTCTTGTGGAGAGTGTTGTGGTTTTCCTGCTACTGGCAACGGTCTCAACGTATGGGCAACAATCGCAAGCCGGCGTCCCTCAGACCCACGTTCAACAGCTTCTCATTACAGGTCAAAACTACTTCGATAAGGGCCGGTTTGACGATGCACTCAGGGTTTATTCACAAGTCATTGCCTTGGCTCTGAAGGACCCGAAGGCTGGCGCGATTGCAAACCTCCGAATTGGCAGCATCTACCTGGCCCAGCGGAAGACCGACAATGCCGTCGTTTCGTTTCAGCGGGCAATTACTCTCACTCCTGACATGGCCGAGGCACACAACTATCTCGGCGAGGCGCTTGGTGAGTTGAAGCAATACACACGCGCGATTCAATCGTTTAGTCGTGCGGTCGCGCTCGATCCACAGTTGCTTCGGGCGCGTTACAACATGGGTGTGACGTATGCGCGCATGGGAAATTCCAAGTACTCGGAGTTTGTGTTTAGAGCACTAATTAGGAACTCACCTGGTTATTCACTTGGCTACGATGGTCTGGCGGTGACGTTGTCCCGATCTGGGCGGGCGAAGGAAGCGATACCGCTACATGAGAAAGCAATCAGTCTTGAGCCGAATGAGCCTTCCTACTACTACAACCTCGGACTCAGTTATCTAATGCTTGGCAACACAGAGAAAGCGCTCGAGCAGCAAGAGAAGTTGCGGATGATTGACACTCGCGTGGCGGATCAGTTGGCGAGCGTGATCATCAAGCGGCAACTGGGCTGATACCACCGACGTTACTCGGTGGAGAGCCAGGTTCAAGCTACAGGCTAGATCCCAAGAGCTAAAGCACGGGATGAATGAGAGCTCAGTTGAGTTCTGCCCTATGCGCTTAACATCTCACCTTGACGACTGAGTGGGTGGGTGCCTATTCTGTGGGAGAAGCTATGAACGCAACGCATACGGCTCGCACTCCACTGGGAGGAGCGGTCAGGCGATGAGCTGTCGGCGTGCACTGATGAGATAGCACTCCAAAACAGGATTCAACACCGGCCACCAATCCTTCCAGAGGATTGGTGGCCTTTTTTTGTTTTTGGTCAGTGGTGAGTGGTCAGTAGTCCGTTGTAGTTCGCTTAAGAATTGATCGCCGCCACTGAGCACTGCCACTGACCACGGACTACTGATCACCGACTAAGCAAAGGATGCCAACAACGATGGAGAGCAAACCCTTACTTCTTGACCACGTCGACATGCGTTTGGTCACGGCAAACGGAGAAGCAGACGATCGCAAATCTCTGGTGAAACTCGATCCTGATCATCCGGGGTTCAAAGACCCTGAATATCGAGCTCGACGAAACCACATCGCAGAGATTGCACTCAGCTATCAGCCAGGGGCTGAGATTCCGGCAGCCCCATATACGGCCGAAGAACACTGGGTTTGGCAAACTATTTGGAAGGCGCTTGGCCCAGCACATCGAGCGCACGCGTGCAAAGAGTATCGCGACTGTATTCGACGTCTCAATCTCGACACCGATCGAATACCTCAATTGAGTCAGGTCACCGAAAAGGTGGAAACGCTGAGCGGTTTTCGTCTGGAGCCTGTCGCCGGACTGGTGGAACCGCGCGTCTTTCTCGAGTCGTTGGCAAAAGGAGTCTTTCTTTGCACCCAGTACATTCGCCATCATTCAACGCCGCTTTACACTCCTGAGCCCGATGTTGCTCACGAAATCATCGGCCACGCGGTGACCCTGGCGAGTCCACGGCTTGCCGAGCTCAATCGACTTTTTGGCGAAGCCGTGCGACGGACAACCAATGCGGCAGACCTGGATAGACTGGCCCGTGTCTACTGGTTCACGGTCGAGTTTGGCGTGTTACGCGAAGATGGTGTCGTTAAAGCTTTCGGCACGGGTTTGTTGTCATCAGCGGGCGAGCTGGAAGAGATGCACAAGGCTGAGCTGCGACCTCTTGATATCGAAGTTGCGTCGAAGTACGACTACGATCCAACCCACTACCAGGCGATCCTCTTTTGTGCAGAGTCGTTCGATCAAATGGAAAGCGATCTCCGAGAATTTCTGCTGCGTTGGTGAAAAACGTCGAGTAGTTCTTTGACGTTTCGGATGAGCTTGTAGTTTTTGGATCAACTCCTTCATAGATCCGTTTGCAGTATGGTCTTTTTGTTCGGAAATTCACGTCCGAACCCGATGCGGTCACGGCATCTGTATTGCTAAGGTCCAAATAAGACTCCCCCAACAAAAAGACAACGTCGGCGATTGCTCGAGATGGTCCAGAAGTGTTAAGCGGGCCTAATCAATATGCAGCCTCGACGAATGGTTTAGCCGCCACTCGCCCACCCATCCCATCCCGTTCGCCGTTCAGGTTCAGGAGGTTGATATGTATTCCGTTAGGATCAAACTGCTCCTTCCCCTTTTAGCGATTGGTCTGTGCGTCACTGGCACCGTCCTGGGTCAATCAACTGCAACCCTGCAAGGAACGATTACCGATACTAAGAATGCAGTTGTTGCCGGTGCGACCGTCGTAGTGCGCAACAAGGCCACCTCGGCTGAGCGAACGACTCAGACCGACACCGATGGGAATTATCAAGTCGCCGCATTGCCGGTTGGCATTTATTCTGTCGAAGTCAAGGCCCAAGGCTTTAAGACACAAGTCGCTGACCAGGTCACGATCGAGGTTGCCAAGGCCGTTGTCCAAAATTTCCAGATGGACATCGGGGCGATCTCAGAACAAGTCCTTGTGTCCTCCGATCTTCCGGTTATCGAGACGACAACAACGTCGGTCGGAACTGTAATCACTCAACGCACAGTCCAGGAGATACCACTCAATGGGCGTCACTTCGTCGATCTTGGATTATTGATTCCGGGATCCGTCACACCTCCACAAAATGGGTTTCTAACTGCGCCGCTTCGTGGCCAGGGGTCTTTTGGATTGAATACCGCGGGAGGTCGTGAGGATACTGTCAACTTCATGATCAACGGCATTAACCTGAACGATATGGTTCAGAACCAGATCACTTTTCAACCGTCAATCAACACCGTGCAGGAGTTTAAGGCCGATAACTCAACCTTCAGTGCTGAATACGGAAGAAACTCGGGAGCGATCATAAACATCGCGACTCGTTCTGGTGCGAACGATTATCACGGTGAATTTTTTGAGTTTTTCCGCAACAGTGCACTGGATGCGCGTAATTTCTTCGAACGTACTACCGAGCCCGCGCCTTTCAAACGTAATCAATTTGGTTTCAACGTTGGTGGGCCAGTTAATCTGCCCCACTTTGGTGAAGGCGGCCCGGTGCTTGGATACAAAGGCAAGAACAAAACATTTTTCTTCTTCAGTTATGAAGGACTGCGCCAGAGACAGGGTCTAACGATTTCGGGTGTCACAGTCCCCACTGATGCTCAACGGGCGGCCGTAACCGACCCGGTTATACTGAAGTTGTTGCCGTTGATTCCCCGCGCAAATGTCGGTGTCAGCGGATTTGCCGGTTCAGCAACAGCTCCTGTCAACATCGATCAGTGGACAGCCGATGTTAACCACGAAATCGGCATCAACGATCGACTTCACGGCTACTACGCAATTCAGCGTGACCAACGCGGTGAGCCGACGCTACAAGGCAATTCGGTGCCGGGGTTCGGCGACACGCGGAGTTCACGTCGCCAGATCTTGACCCTGAATGAAACTCATACCTTTAGTTCCGCCGTGGTTAACGAGGCTCGATTCGGGTTCAATCGAATTCACATCATTTTCGATCCCAATGCGCACCTGAATCCATTGGAGTTTGGAATTCGCAATGGCGTAACGGCTCCAATCGGCATTTCACAGATGACCGTAACGGGCACTGGTCTCAACTTTGGTGGTCCAACCGGATTTCCTCAAGGCAGATCAGACACGACATTTGTTGTTTCCGACACTTTGAATTATCTGCGTGGTAACCACTCGCTGAAATTTGGCGGTGAGTGGCGGCGCTTCTACAACAACAATACAAACAAAGACACCGGTGCGTTTGCCTTTGCCAACATGGCCGCCTTTCTGGACGGGACTGCAAATACCTTCACCGTTACGCTGGGTGACGTTTCGACGGCAATCGCCCAGGGCGCCCTGGGATTCTTTGTGCAGGACAACTACAAGGTGCGGTCAAATTTCAACCTGGAACTGGGCTTTCGTTACGACTGGTTGATGTCGCCGACTGAACGTTACAACCGCTTTGTTGACTACGTTCCTGAAGTCAATTCTTTGGTTCAAGTGAATAACGGAATAGCGCCCGTCTACCAAACCAACTCGAGAAACTTCCAACCTCGTTTGGGTTTCTCGTGGGATCCTTTCAAGGACGGCAAAACGTCAATTCGCGGCGCTTATGCCATCCTGGCTGACCAACCTGTAACTAATTTAGTGACGGGTAATGCGACCAATCCGCCCTTCGCCAACAGTTTCACCAAGCTCGTCGGATCCGGAGTTTGATAGTGCCTACGTTCAGTCGTGGAATCTAAACGTGCAACGTGAGGTAGGTCGAGGCTTCGGGATTACGGTTGGATACTTTGGATCAAAAGGCACGCACCTGCGGCTCACACGGAACCTAAACCAAACTTTCCTGAATGCCGCTCTGAATCCGGTGCGACGATTTCCGGCGCTTTCCCCCAACAGTCCGATTGCGCCAAATGTTCCTTTGCTGAACATCACTTTCCGCGAAGGCACAGGGAACTCGAATTACAACGCACTTTGGGCGACAGCAACCAAGCGGCTATCGCGTGGATTGCAGTTCAATGCTTCGTACACCTTTTCGAAGTCGATTGACTACAACTCACAGAGTTCGCAAGGCGTGACTGTTCAGGACAGTTACGACCTTCGCGGTGATCGTGGTCTATCCGACTTCGACGCTCGTCATCGCTTCGTAGTGAGTGGTCTGTACGAGCTGCCGTTCAGTGGCAATCAACTAAAGGAAGGATGGCAGTTGTCGTTCATAACTCATTCGCAGAGTGGTAATCCAGTAACCTTGCTGGCAGGCAACGCCGGTGCTATCGGCGCGATACCGGCAGCCAATGCAAACTCCCTGACCGGACTGGCCACGCTGCGTCCTGACATAAGTGGGCCAATCACGATCTCACCTACCGCGGCACCCACCGGAATTGGAGTCCAGTACTTTCCAAATCTCGTTTGCGACCCTCGGCCGGGAGGTTCATGCCCCTCGGGAGCGACAGTAATTCTGCCGGTCGCTTTCGTAGGTGGAAAAACGATCTATCACTTCGGAAGCATGGGTCGAAACGTATTGATTGGACCTCGGTTCAACAACTCGGACCTGTCTCTAATCAAGCGCACCAAGATTGGGGAAGGCATGTTGATCGAGTTTCGTTGGGAAGTATTTGATATCTTCAATCACGCTAACTTCGGTCAACCGGGTCGAACTGCCCAGGTTGGCAGTACGGCATTTGGTGTAATTACCAACACGCGGTTTCCCACGGGAGATTCAGGATCTTCACGGCAGATGCAATTTGCTTTGAAGTTTAAATTCTGAATTTTCTCTCCCCACGACGCTAACGGCCACGCAGATACCCTGGCGTGGCCGTTTAGTTTCATCAGTGTCTGTTCAACTCGTCCACGATCCTGGTGGCCAAGTCATCAGCACTTTCATCGCCCGTGGCGGGCAAGCAAACATCAGCTAGCGCATAGGTTGGTCTCCGGTGATCAAAAAGCGCGCTTGCCTGTTCTCGTGTTCTTCCCAACGGTCGATCATTTGAATCAGTTTCAATTCGAGACCAGCAAATCTCGAACGGCGTGTCGATCCAGATGCTTGTTGCCCCCTGCCGTTGAATCAGTTCGCGATTTGAACTCTCGATCCATGCCCCACCACCAAGCGAGATAACCCTGGCACTACCCTCGAGAAATACCCTGGTAAGAATTCGATTCTCGATGGTTCGAAAAGCCGGCTCACCGTCTTCCGAGATGAGTTCCGCCGGGGACCGTCCCTCCTCTGCCGTTATCACCTGGTCGAGATCGACCATTGCTGCCTTGAGCTGAATTGCCAGGCTTCGTGCGACTTCACTCTTGCCGCATCCCATAAACCCTGTGATGACAAAAGGTCCTTTCATCGATATCTAACTGGCGGTTAGTCCATCCAGCAGTTTGAAAAACTCTGGAAACGAAATGTCGACACAATCAGCGCCGGAAATCTCAGTTGGACCATCGGCAACCAACGCAGCAACGCTAAAAGCCATCGCAATTCGATGATCTCCAAACGACTCGAGTGGAACGCCAATCAGCCGGGTCGGTCCATCGATCGCCAGTCCATCTTCGTACTCCTCCACTTCACAACCCATCTTTCGCAAGTTAATGGCGGTGGCGCGCAGCCGATCGCTCTCCTTGTGCCGAAGTTCGCCCGCATCCCTGATCTCAATTCCACCCGCTACCTGACTTCCAACAACTGCCAGTAACGGAAGTTCATCGATCAGCGCGGGTATTTGGGCCCCGTCGAGACGGCGATCACCTTGAGCGATCTCGATCGAGTTGAGTCCGCCTTTGACGACGACTGTGCCGACAGGTTCGTTGTGTTCGGTCTGAAGATTTTCGATTGTTATGTTGGCACCCCATTTTCGAAAGACAGATAAGAACTCTGCCCGGGTCGGGTTCAGACCAACTGAATCTATGGTCAGTGTCGAATTTGGCAACAACATAGCGGCAGCAATAAAGTAGGCTGCAGAAGAGACGTCGCCGGGAATCCTGATATCACCGCCAACTAGTTGCGCTGGACCATCAAGGGTGACAGTCAGGTCATGATCTGTAATGACGTTAACGCCAAAGCCGTTGAATAGTCGTTCTGTGTGATCTCTCGACAGTGACGACTCTTTTACTTGGGTCCGACCATGAGTCCCAAGTGCTGCAAATAAGATTGCCGACTTTACCTGGGCGCTTGCCATGGGGAGTTTGTAAGAAATCGGCCGAAGGTCGTTGGAGCCCTCCACAAGCAGTGGAGGCTTGCCGTCGTTGGAACTAATCTTTGCTCCCATCAATTCGAGTGGTTCGATAATACGTCGCATCGGTCGCGAACTTAGAGAGTCGTCTCCGACGAGTTTTGAAGAAAAGTTCTGACCAGCCAAAACACCGGTCAGAATTCGCATAGTAGTGCCACTATTTCCACAATCGAGCGGGTCCGCGGGTGAGCGTAGTTTCGCACCGTGGATCCGTACTTCGTTGCCTGATCTCTCGATTTCAACGCCTAATTGATTGAGGCAGGAAAGAGTTGAAGCACAGTCCTGTGCACTGGAAAAGTTGGTGATTCTCGAGTATCCCGAGGCCAAAGCGGCAATCAGTGCCACCCGGTGCGAAATGGATTTATCACCCGCCAGGGGGAGGTGACCGTTGATTCGGTTAACTGGATGCAGTTTCATTTATGACAATGTTTCCATTCTTTTGTGCCACTTGAGGCGGCGCTAACCCCTCAACCGTGTTATAAATGAGCCTCAAGGTCAGTCGATTTAATTCCCCACGGTATTAGTCCCCCCCTAAAAAGAGAAACTATACATCAGGCTTGAATGCCAGAGGTCCATCGTGTCTGCTTTCCTTTCTCCTACTGTCCTAGTGGCAGAAGACTCGCAAGACACGCGAGTAATGTTGAAGCATGCGCTCGAGATAAAGGGTTATCGTGTTCTCGAGGCGAGTAATGGTCGCGAAGCACTGGACATTACGTCGAAACAGCACCCGCATCTGATAATAATCGACCTTAATATGCCTGTCCTCGATGGACTCGAAACGATCAAATACGTTCGCATGATGAAGGGTGCGGTGGAGCAGATTCCTATTGTTGCCATCACCGCATATGACGTTTATGGAATGGAAGAAGCGGCTCACGAAGCTGGTTGTAACGAATACATCAGTAAACCTTTGGATCTCGGAGATCTAGATAAAGCGCTTAAGAGTTTGGGATTTATTGTTTGACCGCGCAAACCTCACCTCGTCGAGGTGGCTTAGTTTTGGAAGATTTAGCCAGGGCCCTGGTGCTTGAAGGCAAATCAAAACTCGCCGGCTCTCCAAACTATCCATATTCTTGACACTCAGCTAGCCAGCATGTTAAACCCTCAGACTTCCGGGAAGTGTCGGACGTTTAAGAAAGCAGCCAAAGGTCCTCGTGGAGTGGCTTTCGGAGAGGCCATGCCTGAACCCTGTGACGGAAGAGACGACCGAGCTAAGTTTACCGAGCCGTATTGAGACGGTCGCCGAGGCGGCCGCCGCTGTAGCGGACTTTGTCAGTCGCTCGGGTGTCAGTGACGACGCAGCTTTTGGAATTGACATGGCTGTTCGCGAGGCCGTTACCAACGCAGTAGTGCACGGTAACAGTAAAGACGAGGACAAGGTTGTTGACATCATCTTAAAAAGCTCGCCTGAAGCTGTCGAAATCAGCGTCCATGATCAGGGCACCGGTTTCAACCCAAACGAAGTCCCAGACCCGACAGCAGAAGAGAACTTACTTAAAACTTCCGGACGTGGAATTCTTTTCATGCGTAATTTCATGGATGAAGTTGTCTGGTTCGTTCCACCCGAGGGTGGCACAACAGTACGCATGCTGAAGCGACGATAGTCGTACTAGCAGATAAGGAGATTTCTGAACATGGCTGAGTTGAATATCACGGAACGTCAAGCCGGAGATGTAACCGTTCTTGACATGAGTGGGAAAATTACAATCGGTGAAGGTAGCGTTGCTTTGCGCACTGCAATCCGCCGGCTCCTCGAAGAACAAAAGAAAAGGATTCTCTTGAATCTTGCCGGAGTTGGTTATATCGATTCGAGCGGCATCGGTGAGTTGGTTTCCTCCTATACAGCAATCAATAAGGACAACGGTGAGTTAAAGCTGCTCAACCTTACGCAAAAGCTCCAGGACCTGTTGACCATCACGAAGCTTTTGACGGTTTTTGATGTTTACGAAAACGAAGCTGAAGCGCTCAATAGCTACAAGTAAGCTGACAGCTTTCACGCTGGAGAAACACTATGGCTGAGCTTGAAGTGAAAGAACGACAGGCTGGAGACGTTACCATCCTCGACATGAATGGTGCCGTGCGAATCGGGGAAGGCAGCATCGCTCTTCGCGACGCAATTCGTGGTTTGGCAGACGGTGGAAAAAAGAAGATGCTGCTAAACCTCGCCGGAGTGAAGTACATCGATTCAAGTGGTATCGGAGAGTTGATTGCGAACTACACCACCGTTCGTCGACAGGGTGGTCAACTCAAACTGTTGAACTTGACTGACAAAATCCAGAGTCTCCTGGTTATTACAAAGCTGCTTACTGTCTTCGATGTCTTCGAGGATGAAGCAGAAGCCCTGAAGAGTTTTCAGTAAAACTGTTTCGGATTTCGAGTTCGGTTTTGAGTTGGAAATCCGCATTACTTGAAGCCAAAATTCGAAACTTGAAACCACATGCTTCGAGCTGCTTTTCGCCGTCTGCTTGCGATCGATGATCCACCCGAGCGGACGGCGCTCGCTTTTTCAATAGGCATCTTTATAGCCTTCTCACCATTTCTTGGACTTCACACAATCATGGCGACCCTGGTCGCTTTTATCTTTCGCTTTAACAAGGTGGCGATCTATGCGGGCACTTTTATCAACAATCCGTTTCTTACGCTGGTTCCGATAATTATCGTCTCTTATGCAGTAGGGGCATTTGTCCTCGGTCGTCCCCTGGGAATTCCGCCTGAGGGACTGGAGCTGTTGAAGCATCCTCGGATTTTCACGAGTGAGTATTACCGGGAAATCTTTGTGCACAGCAGAAACATCGTCGAACCCTTTGCGGTTGGCGGGATGATTCTTTCGGTCGTTTGTTCGGTCGTGGCTTATCCGCTAACATTGCGGGCGTTACGCGCGTACCGCAGTCGCAAGGCTCCCTGATTGCGGACAGAGGTTGGCATCGGCAAGAACCTTGTTGCGCATCTACTTCTCGGTTAGTTCACTTATCAGCTTTGCAAAATATCAACGAATTGAGCAGATTTCGATTTATGAAGCAGTGTCTATTTATCCTCTTATTTGTCCTTGCGACTCAGCTCGCCTCGGCCCAAACCGCGACTCCGTCACCTTCTCCACGTCCAGTTCCCCCGCCAGTTCAGCAACGACCGGGGGTTTTGTTTGACATCGCAGAGTACGGCGTCAGTTTTCAGGCGGACACCCGGTTGATAGTGATGATGGCTGCCCTCGAGGCTGCCGGATTCGATTCCCAGCCGGGTCGGGAACCAACATCTTTCAGAGCAAAGGTAATCCGTGACCTGGCCGCACTCGATCCTGATCTCCGTCAACGGATGCGTACCTTCTATGAACGCAATCGACTCCCGGCGCCGGCCACACCCGCAGATCAAGCTTCCCGTTATGTTTCACTTGCTCTCGCACTGTCCCCGGTGCCGGAATTAACCGAGCCCGAACGTTCGGAAGATCTACCGTCGGGACTTTTAGAAGTACTTGATTTTGCGCCGTTGGTTCGTGAGTTCTACAGGCGGTCAGGAATCGAGGAACACATGGTTGACTATGTTCGCGCTTATCAAGCCGAGGGCGACAGATTGCGTCAACCAACCGCTGAGTTAGTGCGAGCCCTTTTGACTTATCTGCACACCAGGCCGATTACGATGACTTTGGAGCGCGTTGAGATTAAGACGCCCTCAACAAAGAAGAAAGATAATAAAACGAAGAACTATTCCTCGCGTCAAAAGGAGCGACGCTTCCTGGTACTCCCTGACCTGTTGGCACCACGAGGCGCTATCAATTTTCGCGTTATCCTCGACGACTATTACGCAATTGTTCCGGAAGGAACTGACCCCACCTCATCCGAGGTGCGCCGTGCGTACCTTCAGTATGTGATCGACGCCCTTGTGCTTCGTTTCAACAAAGACATTGCCCTGCGACGGGAGCAGATTCGTCAGTTACTGGATGAAAGAACCAAGGCCGGAAGCCAGGTCAGTCCGGATGTCTTCTTGAGTGTGACTCGCTCGCTGGTCGCGGCTGTGGATATGCGTTTCGACGAAGCGAGAAGGCTGGACATAATGGTAAGGTCGGCACGGGCACGAATTAACGCTGCGAAGGATGATGCTTCGCGTGCGGCGATCTCTAAA
>QHXL01000328.1:0-391 GCA_003222935.1 Acidobacteriota bacterium | reverse complement strand
GACCGTTGCTCGTTTGGCCGACGAATATGAGAGGGGCGCCGTGCTCAGCTTTTTCTTCGCCGATCAACTTAAGGGCATCGAGTCGGCCGGTTTCGATATTGCGAACTTTTTCCCCGATATGATCGCGTCTTTTGATCCTGTACGTGAGGCAAAACGCCCGGCTGAATATGCCGAAGCACGACAGAGAGCAGTTGCTGCTCGCGAGGCGCGTACCGCAGCGCGTCGCGCGGAGTCGGACCTTATCGCTGCTAATGAAGCTAATTCTCCACGCAGTGCTGCGCTAGTGAAGGAACTATCTGTAGTTGAAGACACGCTGCGTAGTAAGAATTACAACGACGCTGAATCGCGTTTGAAGGGAATGCTGAAGACGTATCCCGGTGAGCCACGAATC
>QHXL01000327.1:8741-12806 GCA_003222935.1 Acidobacteriota bacterium | reverse complement strand
GACGAACACGGAATAAACATCGAACGTGCTGCTCAGAAAGCTGGACGCACTCCGCAAGAGCAAGCCGACTACGTCGTCCGTTACTACAAGAAGATGACCGCTGAGTTTGCCCTGGACACAGCGCACGGTGGCTATGACGTTTTCATGCGGACGACCGCCCCTTTCCACTATCAGGGCGTGAGTGAATTGTGGCGACGAGTTGCGAAGTCAAAAACCCCAAAAGGCAACGACGCAATTTACAAGGGTCACTACGAAGGATGGTTCTGCGCTGCTTGTGCTGCTTACAAAACCGAAGACGAGTATCAGAAGCCGAAGACTGAAGGCGCGCCTCCTACTTGTCTTATTCACGATACCCAGCTGGATCGAATTTCTGAAGACAGTTACTTCTTCCGTCTGAGCGACTACGACCAGGCATTGTTATCAGTTTATGAGAGTCAGCCGGATTTTGTTCGGCCCGAGTCACGACGAAACGAAGTGATGAGCTTTGTGCGGGGTGGTTTGCAGGATCTTTCTGTGAGTCGTTTGAAGACTTCGGTGAGTTGGGGAGTCCCAGTTCCTGATGATCCCGATCACACGATGTACGTTTGGTTTGATGCGTTAACGAATTACATCACGGCTATCGGATTCGGAAATGAAGAGCGGCAGAAGGCTGTGGGTTTTGAGAGATTCTGGCCGGCACTTCATTTAGTTGGGAAAGACATCCTTCGCTTCCATGCTGTCTATTGGCCCGCGTTTCTTTTGGCTGCCGGAATTGAACTGCCGCGCGCGATTGTCGCTCATGGAATGTGGCTCGACCCGAATGGAAGAAAGATGTCGAAGACCCTCGGGAATACAGTTGAGCTGGATGTCCTCGAAAAGTATTTTCCGATCGACTCCATTCGGTATTTCAGTCTGCGCGAGATGGTGTTTGGTCAGGATGGTCGCTTTGGTTATGAAGGTCTGATCGACAGGACCAACAGCGATCTCGCAAGCGGGCTCGGTAATCTTTCAAGTCGAACCCTGACAATGATTGGTCGTTACTGTGAAGGCCTGATTCCTGCGCGACAGATTTCCGAAGATAAGTTACTGCTGGCGAAGCGAAGTGGTATCGATACGGACGAGACTACAGTCGCAGGTTTTCTCGAATCCGCGCGAGATCAGTATCTGCAGCATTTTGAGAGTCTTGCTTTCAGTCGGGCACTTGAAGTTGCGTGGTCGGTTGTTGCACGGCTGGACAAAGTGATAAGCGACGCGAAGCCGTGGGACCTCGCGAAAGATGATAATCAGAAGCAGACCTTGAATGCAGTGCTATATCGGGCGGCCGAAGCACTTCGCTGGCTGAGTGTTCTGCTTTACCCGGTTATGCCGACGTCGACCACCGAGATTTGGAAACAACTCGGGCTAAGTGGATCGCCGGGTACGTTTAATCCAACAGAGTTGAAGTGGGGAGGCCTTGAGGAAGGAAAGTCGATTGGAGAAGTGAAACCTATCTTCCCACGTATCGATAAGAACAAAACCATGACAGAGATAAACAACGGACTAGCGCCGGGTGCGCACGCGACAGAAGCAGATGCAGTCCAGGGCAGTGAACCCAAAGCTGAAGCACAACCAACGCCGCCGATGCAGCATGCGACCGAGGCGGACGCAGTAGGTGTCACTAGCTTTATCGAGATAGACGATTTTGCAAAAGTGGATCTTCGCGTGGGCCAGGTGTTGTCGGCCGAGCGCATTCCGAAGGCGGACAAACTCTTGCTGTTGAAGATCGATATAGGTGAAGAACAACCGCGTCAGGTTTTGGCAGGCATAGCACAGTACTACGAACCTGAAACATTGGTTGGTCGCAAGGTTGTCGTAGTTGCGAATCTTAAGCCTCGAAAGTTGCGCGGGTTCGAATCACAGGGAATGGTCGTAGCAGCTTCCTACGGCGAAGAAGGCCGGCCAGTAATCGCCACCTTCGCTGAAGAAGTCCCCAACGGCGCCCGTTTGAAGTGAGTTTCAGTAAGTCAGAAATTTAGCCGCAGATGTACGCTGATGAACGCTGGTAAAGAGTAATTGAAAAGTTCGGCGAAGATGGTGCGAAGTTTCCACTCCCTGATTCTTTGATCTGCGCCAATCCGCGTTCATCTGCGGCTAACTTTCTTTTTGAATAAGACGAATCGGTCTTCGAGGACGTCCTTAAACATGTACATCGATTCTCACGCACACATCGATGGCGAAGAGTTCAACGCAGATCGTGAAGAAGTCATTGAGCGGGCACAGGCGGCTGGTGTCGCGACAATCCTCAACGTGGGAACTGGCGATCCGCACAGTGACGTGTTTGAACGGGCTGTTGAATTAGGTGAGAAGCATCAGTCGATTTATACAGCCATCGGCACTCATCCGCACGACGCTCGTCTCTACGATGATGCGGCCGAAGCGAAAACCAGAAAACTTATCAAACAAAATTCTAAAGTAGTTGCCTGGGGCGAGATCGGTTTAGACTTTCATTACGACAACTCGCCGCGCGACGTGCAACAAGCGGTCTTCGCCAAGCAACTCATAAGCGCCAAGGAGCTGAACCTTCCAGTCATCATCCACACTCGTGAAGCTGAAACAGAAACGATCGCGCTACTCAAATCTGAGTACAACGACGCCCGTGCGCGCGGAGTATTTCATTGTTTTAGTGGCAGCATGGAATTGGCAAAGTCGGCATTGGATTTGGATTTCTATATCTCATTTTCCGGAATTGTAACGTTCAAAAAGGCGGACCAACTTCGCGAAGTAGCCAGTTATGTCCCGCTCGATCGCCTCTTAATAGAGACTGACTGCCCGTTCCTCGCACCGATTCCATTTCGCGGGCGACGGAACGAACCTGCTCATGTCATCGAGGTAGCTCGGTGCGTCGCGGGACTTCGCGGCATCGACATTAATGAGGTCGGACGCATCACTTCAGACAACTTTGCCACCCTATTCAATATTCCTAAAACCCAGTGATGAAGTCCCGTTGAGTCCTTTGCGAAACGAAGTATCTGTGGACTAAGAGACAAGTTTCACATGCATTAGTTTTGATGTTATTCTGCCTTAAAAGAAGTCACGACAAACTTACAAGGCAGCAATGGCCCAACAGAATTCATTCGACATCGTCTCCCAAATAGATCTCGCCGAAGTTAACAACGCACTCAATCAAACCGTCAAAGAAGTGCGTCAGCGGTTCGACTTTAAAGGCAGTCACGCCGATGTAGTCCTGGAAAAGCACGAGCTGGTATTGTCAGCCGAGGATGAAACAAAACTTCGGAACATGAACGATATTCTCCAGCAAAAGCTGGTGCGACGTGGGGTACCATTAAAAGCGTTGAATTACGGAACGATCGAACCCGCGGCCGGAAGTAGCGTTAGACAGCGAGCCCAAATTCAGGAAGGCATTCCGCAAGACAAAGCAAAGGAAGTTGTTAAGTTCATCAAAGACAGCAAGGTGAAGGTGCAAGCGTCTATCCAGGGAGACGTGGTCCGAGTGTCGGGTCGCGACCGGGATACGCTGCAGGAAGTTATCACCAAGTTGAAAGAGAAGGACTTCGGTATCCACATGCAGTTTACAAACTACCGCTCGAATTGAACTGAGCAACTGAGAGATGACTTTGTCGGGCCACACAATAACTCTGGAAGAAGAAGCCAGGATATCTGCGCTGCGAATCTTCAGTCTGATCGCAAACGAACTCCAGCAAGTTGAAATCGAGTTTGAGCGTCAGGCGCGATCGAACGTTCAGGTGATTGACTACCTTGGTGAATACCTGCGTGCTTCGGGCGGGAAACGCGTGCGCCCAGCGCTGACGATCCTTTCGAATTACGCCGTCGGCGGCGAAGGTGCACGTTACAAGTCGATACGAATGGCTACCGTGATGGAGTTTCTCCACACGGCCACACTGGTACACGACGACATCATCGACCATGCTGAGACGCGTCGGAATCGTCCAACCGTTAACGCACTCTACGGTAACGAAACGGCCGTGCTCATGGGTGATTGGCTTTACATGTCGGCTTTTGAAACGAGCCTGGCGGAACGGTCTCTACCCATTCTCGATATTCTGACTCGAGTAACACGTAAGATGA
>QHXL01000327.1:1161-8701 GCA_003222935.1 Acidobacteriota bacterium | reverse complement strand
TTACTTCAGTTGACGTTTCTCGGAAAAGCGGAAGTCACCGAGGAGCAATATCTCGACGTGTTGACGCGCAAGACTGCTTATCTATTCAGTGCAAGTTGTGAGATCGGCGGAATTCTGGGTGGCGCTGACGAACGACAACAAAACGCGTTACGCGACTACGGTCTAAACCTGGGAACCGCGTTTCAACTCGTCGACGATCTGCTCGACTTCACTTCCAACGATGACGTATTGGGGAAAGCTGCCGGCGCCGACTTGCTCGGGGGTAAGGTCACTTTGCCGTTGATTTATCTCATGGAAGCCGAACCAGAAATGGCCGAGTCGGTGCGAAATGTGCTGCGGAAAGGCGACTACTCGGAAGTGCCGCGAGGGGAGATCCTCGCGGCTATTTCGCGTACCGGTGCACTGGATCGTGCTCGAGCTGTTGCCGACGACTTCGCGGAGAGTGCCCGCTCGGCGCTGGACTGCCTGCCCCAGTCTCCGTATTCCGAATCGCTTCGAGCTTTACCCACCTACGTCCTCGACCGCGACAGGTGAGTTCTCTAACGGATCCGCACCGGAATCCTTAACCAGATGAGTCGACGTCATTATCGGCTTCGCCGCCGGATGTGAGGCGACGGCTCTGCCTCGCCGTAAAGATGCTACTTTCGAAATGGGCTGTGCCTCTCGTTCGAGGTTGGCTCCTCTTAAGTGCCATATTAGGGGCCGAGCCCGAACCAGGGGCATAGCCCGAAATCGACGCTCCCTGGACGGCGAGGCAGCGCCGTCGCCTCACATCCGGCGGCGAAGCCGAGGCAAAGAGTCAAACAGTGAAACAGTTAGCTATTGTGCAATCCGTGAAACGCCTCTAGAATTCGACTCGATGGACCGCCCTAGCGAAAACTTCCTTTCCCGTCTTGAGCAAAGCCTGCGACAGTCAAGAGCGGCTCGTATGCAACTCGCGGCTCGCCTGCGTGAGCTTGAGGCCGAATCCGATAGTGTCCGGGCCGAGCTGGCTGAGATGGACCTCCTGGCCACTCAAACTGAGGCAGCTATTTACAGGCATTTATCGTCAGTGCTCTCGTCGGGAAATCTCAGGCTACCGTCTGACGCTGAACTCGAAGATGCGATCCGTCAATCAAATCCGCATCACCAGACATCCCAACCTCAACGACCTGTTCAGCAAATGCGTCCGACCTACGAACCAGTAGATAGACGCCCGCTAATCCCGACGGTGAGGAACAATGTGGAGGCGCTCAGCGATCGGTTCATGGATCGAACAATTCCTCAAGCTGTTACTTTGCTGCTTCGTGAGGAAGGTGGTCCGCTACACGTAAACGAACTCTACAACCGTCTGCTCGAGGGCGGGTTTAAATTCACAGGTCAGAACCCAACGATTAGTGTTGCTGTCTCACTCAATCGCAACACGCGTTTCAGGAAAGTCGCACCAGGCACATTCGATCTGGTAATGCGCGACGCCTCCTCAATAGCTTCATAAGTTAATCAGGTTTCGTTACTCGACTTTGGATACCGAGAAGTGCCGAGAGGCGAAGCGCAGGCAGCGTTAGATCCTTCGCCACTGACTGGGCAAACTGCGCGTCCCGTTCAGCTACCTGCTGAAATATTCCGAGCACTTCCTCAGCAAGGTAAAACAGATTGCGTGTCTGGACTTCAGCTTTCCCTTGATCCGAAGGCAAGGTGTTTATCGCCTTGACCAGTTCAACAAGAACACTGGAACTATCATCTGGAACATACTTCTGCATGAAACCGCACAGCAGTAACAAAGCTTGCACTTTAGCTTGATCATTTGGCACAGCCCGGAGCTGCTTTGCCGACTCTAAAAAAGCCTCTCGGCTTTCTTCTTCTCGTTTGGTATCTCCAAGCGATTCGCCGAGAACTCGCAGCGTCGTGCTTTTTGTCAACGGTCTCTCAATTTTCGAAATAGCGTACCAGGCATCTTCTCCACTGTGGTTGCGCACGGCTTCTCGCACGAGCTCACTTAGAAAATCGCCAAATTGAGATCTAATCGAGGTTGTTTTGAACTCGATTGCGGTTTCGGCCTTTACTGCCAAATCGGCAGCTCGTCGAAATTCATGACGGTCCTTTGATAACTCGTCCGCTAGATAGAGCAACTGCCTCTTATACGAGACCTCTGTGGCGCTGTTGGCCTCTGCAATCAGCTGTTCAAGTGGATCGGTCGAGGTTCGAATGCGTTCCTCGGCTGCGTGCCTTTCCTCTTGTAACTTTGTTCCTGATGGCATTAGCAGCCGGATCCGCTCAACAACTTCAGGATAAAGAGCGGGCAAATGCTCTTGAACCGGAAGTAACACGGAATTCAGAATTCCAAGGACCCACCCTTTTGTCGGCATCTTTGCTAGCTGCTCATTCGGGAGTCGGGTTGCGCGTACCGATACGAGGATGAAGCGAGTGTTAAGTTCTTTTGGGCTCGACTTGTCGAGATAGAGGTTTGCAAGAAACGGCAACGAAGATAGCGATACCCAGCCGGGTGTCAATTCCTCCACACGTAGTGTCGTTTCGAGTAGCTCGGGAAGCGCTGGAGACCGAGTTGACTTGAGCCTCAGCAGATGGCCCACGATTGCATCGGACGAAATCTGGCCGGTCGCGATCGCCTGTTTAGCCTGCGCTGTTCCTTGTTGAATGGTTGCCGGGTTCGAAATCATCCCGATTGCGGCAGTAAGGTCCCTGAAAATATTTACCTTGGAGTCAAGTTTTAAGGTACAGGGTTCTAGCGAGTTTGTTTCCGGTGTTTGATTAGCTTTTAGCTTTCTTACTAAACGGTCGTAGAGCATGATTGCTGTTGCAGTCTCAATCTGACTCTGGTTCGCACACAGGTCGTCGAGAGATTCGATCGCAACTTGTCGGCGGGCATTTGGCTCTGTTACGAGTGCGAGTTCTAAAAGCTTTACGCGAAGAAGGGTTCGTAAGGTCGGATTCTTGATATCAGCAATCTCTTGCCAGTATGCGGGATCGAGAGTCCCCTGGTTTTCCTGAGCTCGAAGCAACGGTGGAAGTAACAAGAAGCCCACGACAAGCGCTAATCCAATGATTATTGATCTGAGTGGCTTCATCGTTTCCAAGTCAAAGTTTATAGAAGTATAGACCCACTCCAGGACTAGATCTTAACTGAGTATGGCGCAGTGTGCTAATACTGAAATACTACTCGGTGTAATCACTACTACACTCAACAAAAGTTCCCAAAGCTCTAGCCCGGTTTCATCTCGACACTCTAATCGTTAGAATGGAAGTCAATGCGCGCGATCATCCTTTCGGCCGGTTACGGCACAAGACTCTGGCCACTCACTGAAGACAGAACCAAACCAGCTATTCCAATTTTGGGTAAACCTCTTGTTGGCTACGTAGCTGAGTACCTAACCTCTTACGGAATAGATGAGATAGTTGTAAATCTGCATCATCGGCCGGAGTCAGTTCGCAGGGCGCTCGGCGATGGAAGCCAGTTCGGTGTAAAGCTTCACTATGTTGAAGAACCCGAAATACTCGGCACAAGCGGCGCTCTGGATAACGCTCGACAGTTTTTTCAGGACGACACCTTCGTTGTCATCAATGGAAAAATTATTACTGATATAGATCTCAACGCGGCACTTGAAACGCACCGCCAAAGCGGAGCCCTGGCCACACTTGTGCTGCTCCCGAATGAGCGGCGCGAGCGCTTTAGCATGGTGAACACGAAAGATGGTTTGATTACCGGTTTTGGCGGGATGCCTGCAAACGACACTGAATCCGCGCTTATGTTTACCGGGATTCAGTTTATGGAACCGGCGATCTTTGACTACATACCGCGTGGCGTGTTCTCGCACTCTGTAACGGACGTCTTTATACCGGCGATCGCAAAAGGTGAAAGCATTGCGGGACACATTGCTTCAGGAAAATGGCGTGAACTCTCAACGTTGCAACGTTATCTCGATATCAGTGTTGAGTTGATGAGAGAGACTGGAAACAGTATTACCGTTGGGGCCGGTTGCACGATCGACGAGGACACCGAAGTGCAGGATGCTGTTCTGTGGGATCGTGTAAGAATTGAGCGAGGGGCTCGAGTTCAGAAGTCCGTGATCGCGGATGGCGTGCAAATCCCTTCTGGAGCAGTGATTCAGAACTCCGTTGTTGTGCCGGCTGCACTCGTGGCGGGCAAAGTACCGCCCGCAAAGTCTCTAAAAGGATCTGTACAAGGAGAAAACTTTGTCGTCACATTGGGCGTTTGATACAATCCGGCCACTTCAATAAAGCAATTGCGTTGGCGGGACAGTAAATAGTCCCGCTTTTGAGATTAGGCGCCCCGACCTTCTTGGCTAAATGAGCTCAGCAACACAGGTGGTTTCTAACCCATTTGAATCTTCGGCATTAGATCGCCTTGCCAGATTCATTGCTGGCCAGGGCATCACCGGCGTTGATATCACTGCGTTAACGCCCGACGCTTCAACTCGCAAGTATTTCCGTATCCCCTGGAAGAAGGGCAAGGCGGTCGCGGCTGTTTATCCTGAGCCTTTCGACCCCGAATTTCATCCATACCTCGACGTGACTCGGCTGTTTATCGAGTCGAATATTCCAGTTCCGCAAATATTCGCGGTCGACGGTACGTCCGGAATCATCGTCCAGGAAGACCTCGGTGACCAACAGTTGTTTCAGGCGTACGATGAGGAAAACGAGGATCAATGTGAGGAGTATCGAGAGCAGGCGATCAAGCTGATTGCGAAAATTCAGGCTGCTACTGATAAGGCTTATCAACTCCAATCGATCGCCAGTCGGCTGGCCTTCGATGAAGCCAAGCTCTCGTGGGAACTCGACTTTTTCTTCGATCATTATTTCGGCAGTTTGCGCCAGGAAACTCTGCGTCATGCTGAAACTGCTGAACTCAAAGCCGAACTTAACGATATCGCCGCTGAACTCGCTGCGGCGCCGCGAGTCCTTTGCCATCGCGATTATCACGCGTCGAATTTGATGATTGATAGTAAACGACACCTACGAGTAGTCGATCATCAGGATGCGCGAATGGGTCCTGCAAGCTACGACCTCGTGTCGTTTCTTCTGGATCGACAACCGTGTCCGCCTTCGTTGGCCGAATTACGCGGGCATCGTCTCTTCTTCCTTGAAGAGCGACGTAAACAAGGGTTAGCTGTGATCGATCCTGACGACTTTGCCAACGAGTTTCGACTGATGGCAATTCAACGTGGCTTGAAAGCGATTGGCACATTCTCGTATCAAACGGCAGTTGCCGGTCGCGGAACTGTCTATCAGCCGTTTATCAAACCAACACTCGAAATCGTACTTCAATCTGCCCTGTGGCTAGACAGATTCCCCACCTTGCAACGAATGATCCAGGAACGACTTAATTAATTCATCCCAATTCAATTTCGGTTTATCAATGACAACTCAATCAGTGGCCTTAGCTTCAGAAAAGCAAACTTACATTAACCAGCTTTCAGAACACGTCGGTTCAGAAGTAGTTCTGAAGGGCTGGCTTTACAACATGCGATCAAGCGGAAAGATACTGTTCCCACAGTTGCGCGACGGAACAGGTGTCGTTCAGTGTGTGGCGCTAAAGAACGCTATCACTCCGGAGGTCTGGGAGGCGCTAAAGGGTTTGGGTCAGGAATCTGCGCTTGTGATCAAGGGTTCTGTGCGTGCTGATAGCAGGGCGCCCGGAGGTTATGAGATCGACGTCGTGACCGCTGACGTACTGCAACAAGTCCACGACTACCCAATCACACCGAAAGAACACGGCACAGAGTTTTTGATGGACCACAGGCACATCTGGCTGAGGTCGCGTCGACAACACGCGGTGCTGAAGGTTCGACACACCGTTGTTCAGGCGGTGCGAAACTTCCTGGACAATGACGGTTTCACCCTGGCGGATTCGCCGATTTTTACGCCAGCCGCGTGTGAAGGCACGACGACACTCTTCGAAGTCGATTATTTCGACGGCGAAAAAGCCTATTTGACTCAATCGGGTCAGTTGTACAACGAGGCAACTGCAGCAGCCTTCGGCAAGGCCTACTGTTTTGGGCCGACGTTTCGGGCAGAGAAGTCAAAGACGCGCCGGCATCTGACCGAGTTCTGGATGGTTGAGCCTGAAATGGCTTTTGCGAGCCTGGACGACGTAATGACTTTGTCGGAACGCTTCCTGTCTTACATAGCGTCTCGAGTGCTCGAGGATCGACAGGAAGAGCTGAAAGTGCTCGAACGCGATACGGCAAAGTTGGAAGGAATTGTTGCGCCGTTTCCGCGTGTGCATTACGACGACGCGGTGAAGATGCTTCACGAGGGTTCCGAAAAAGGCGAAATGGAAACGAAGTTCGAATGGGGTGGTGATTTTGGTGCTCCGGACGAAACATATATATCCAGTCAGTTTGATAAACCGGTGATGGTTCATCACTATCCCGCGGCAATAAAAGCTTTTTACATGGCGAGAGATGCGGAGAGACCTGAATTAGCGCTTGGGGTCGATGTGCTGGCGCCCGAGGGTTACGGCGAGGTGATTGGCGGTGGCGAACGCGCGACATCGCTCGAGTTCCTGAAGGAACAGATCGCCTTGCATGAACTGCCGGAAGAAGCGTTCCAGTGGTACCTGGACCTGCGAAGATATGGCAGCGTCCCTCATGCCGGTTTTGGTATGGGCATCGAGCGCTGTACGGCCTGGATGTGTGGTATCGAACATATACGCGAAACGATTCCGTTCCCAAGAATGCTTTATAGGATTAGACCGTAAGAAGATTGCCGATTGTCGATTGCCGATTTCCAATTGTCGCTAAGCGGGCCGATCAATCGGCAATCGGCAATTGAAAATCGGCAATATCTATCTTCCCCACACGGGACAACTATCAAAAACAATGGATGAACATCTAAGAGACGAATTCAACGAATGGGCACGCGCTGGTCGAGGCGAGGGAATGGAAAAAGGGCATCGACCTGTCGGAGAACAGGCGATTGAACGCATGCATTTGCCGTCAACTGCGCGCGTGCTGGACGTTGGTTGTGGATCAGGCTGGGCGACGCGTTTAATAGCAGAAAAGGCTCACGAAGGTAACGTCATGGGCATCGACATTGCAGACGAGATGGTCCAACTGGCGGCCGAGTCGTCTTCGTCTTTTGAAAACGTGGAGTTTAAGGTGGCAACAGCCGAAGAGTTACCTTTTTCCGATGATGAATTTACCCATGCATTCTCAATGGAGTCGCTCTATTACTATTCGAACATGATTGCGGCGCTGCGCGAGATTCGGCGGGTCCTGGTTGACGGTGGAACATTTGTGACCGTAATCGATCTGTACCTTGAGAACGCGCCTTCGCATCAGTGGATACCAACACTGAAAGTACCGGTTCACCTACTGGGAATTCCAGACTATCGATTGATGTTTGAAGAAAATGGCTTCGTCAATGTAGTCGATGAACGACTCTACGATCCAAAACCAATACCCGCCGATTATTCCGGCGGATCGTTTGCAACTCGTGATGACTATGTTTTGTACAAGAAGAACGGCTCACTCATGCTGACTGCTGAGGTACGGAAATGAGCGAATCCGTTGAGCGTATC
>QHXL01000327.1:0-1155 GCA_003222935.1 Acidobacteriota bacterium | reverse complement strand
CTGTGGCGAAGACGATCCCGAGTATGAGCAGGCCAGAAGAGTTGGTTCGTTATTGGCCGAAGCTGGATTCACCATTTGCACCGGTGGGTATCTAGGAGTGATGGAAGCGGCAAGTCGTGGTGCTCGTGAGGCTGGTGGACGCGTACTGGGTATTGTGATGAATCAGTTCAAGTCCGAACCGAATCGTTTCCTCACTGACAAAGTTGCAACGCCCCATTTCTATGAAAGGCTCCAACTATTGATAACTCGTTCTGTAGGCTTTGTCGCAATTCGAGGTGGCATGGGCACCGTTACTGAACTCTCGTTGGTTTGGAACAAGATACAAACTAGAGTAATTGAGCCACGTCCCTTAGTCCTGCTGGGTGATTGCTGGCGACCGGTGGTTGCAGCCTGGAAACAATCACTCGCAGTAAGCGACCTCGATATCGCCGCGCTCGACTTTGCCGATACAGCTGAACAAGCAGTTGAGATCATCAAGGCTAAATCACAAGGAGTAATCGTATGATCTGTCCCAGGTGCGGCGCCCAACTGATGGCGGGCTCTACGTTTTGCGGTGGCTGTGGGAATCGTTTAGGCGGGGCTTCTCCACAGGCGCCAGCAGGTCACACTATTCAAATCGACGCAGACTCAAAAGGTCAGGGTCGTGGCTACACCTACGAAGTCCTTCACCAGCCTTCGTTTTCACTGGCAGTACTTCAGCTAGCCGCAGAAACATCAATTCAAGCGGAAGCTGGCGCCATGGTCTCAATGTCAGCCAACGTTGAACTGCAGTCGCAGATGAAAGGCGGGCTGTTTGGCGCACTCAAACGCGCTGCCGGCGGTGAGTCGGCATTCATCTCTACTTTTACTGCTCGCGGAGGACCAGGTGAAGTAACTCTTGCACCGGGTAGTCCCGGCGACATCGCTGCCATCGAGTTATCCGGTCAACCGTTTTTTGTGCAATCGAGTTCATACCTTGCCGGCGACTCGAGCTTGACCGTTGATACGAAATGGGGCGGTGCAAAAACGTTTTTCTCCGGTGAAGGTCTATTCGTGCTAATGGTCCAGGGCCAGGGACTGCTGTTGGTATCCTCGTTCGGCGCCATTCACCGTAAAGTTTTACGTCCAGGAGAGCGCTACGTCGTTGATACGGGACACCTGGTGGCCTGGGAAGGA
>QHXL01000634.1:4427-6384 GCA_003222935.1 Acidobacteriota bacterium | reverse complement strand
CAGCAGCAACTACTTCACTCCACTTTTCGGCGAAACACACATTCGAATCGCGATTCTTCCCGATCCCTGTTTTCAAACTGAGTACAGCGGATCTAACGTCTTTATTCTCTACCGCAAAGCCGGTCGGGTGTTTGTTACCGAAGCAATCGACGGGTTTTTCACGCGCGCAGACAATGCAATCAACATCGATTTTGCGAATCTTAACAACGAAGTGATTATCGAAATCTCTACCGGGTCGGGAGGACTTCACCCAACGCTCACCAACCATTACTTCACAATCAATCCGCATACAAATCGTGCTGTGCCCAAAAACATTTTCCTCGGCGACAATGGGCCAACAAACGAGATCACCTCGGCCCTGTTAATGGGCGACCCGGAAGATTATGAATTGCCGGCTGAAGCATTTGCGTTAAATGTGATCGTGTCGAAATCGTTGGCCAGGGAAATCAGTATTTACGCTGAGGACGATGAGGGAAAGATCGACGACAATAGTTGCAAACTAACCAGGACAATTTTAAAGTGGGATGGCCAAGTCTACAGATAGAACCATGAAATTTGAGGCGCTAAATACTGAATTTGAAGCTGACGTCAGATCGAGTTTCGGCAAACAACAGGTGATGGGCTGGATTGGAGCTCAACTCACAAAGGTCGAACCCGGCGTTTGTGAAATCACCCTTCCCTACAAAGCTGAACTAACTCAACAGAACGGATTTCTGCACGCCGGTATTATCACAACAGTCGCCGACTCAGCTTGCGGGTATGCAGCTTACAGTTTGATGGCTGCCGGTTCTGACGTTCTTAGTGTGGAGTTTAAAGTGAACTTAATGCGACCTGCGAAAGGACTCACATTCATGGCGGTCGCTGAAGTACTCAAACCCGGAAAGACCCTGACCGTCGTTCGCGCCGATGTGTTTGCAGTTGATGAGCAAGCCAAACAAACGATGGTCGCGACGATGTTGGGGACGATGATGGGGATGAAAAAAGCATAGTGCTTTGTGCTTAGATCTTTGTACTTGGTGCGTTGGCGAAAGGGCGAGTGTTAACTAAGAAGTCAAAGCACAAGATCTAAGTACTAAGATCCAAAGTCCAAAGCCTTAAGCCCAAGTCCCGCTTTTCCCATGTGCCTTATTCATCAAATCGGTGGTGCCTTCAAACACAAGCCGGAAGAACTCGACTCAAACTTAAGTCAAAAAGCATCTGATCTAATTAAACGAGCCTTCGATCCTCTCGACCCCACGCAACTCGTCGATCATCACGTTCACCTCGCGGGAATCGGTGTCGGCGGTAGCAATGCTTTCATTAATCAAAAGATGCTCTCCTGGAAGCATCCGTTTCACCGTCTAAAGTTCAAAGTTTATATGAGCGCTGCCGGCGTTGAGGCTGAGACGAATGCAGATACAGAATTCATTTCCCGACTCACCCGTCTTGTGTCGGGTATTAAAGATCATGGTAAACATCGAATTCTCGGTTTCGACAAGAATTATCGACGAGATGGAACTGTTGACCTCGAGAAGACCGAGTTTTACGTTCCCAATGAATACGTCTTTCGAATCGCCGAGCAGCACGCTGGTCTTTTTCTGCCGAACATCTCGGTGAATCCTTACCGACCTGATGCCCTCCAGGAGTTGGAACGTTGGGCCAGGCGTGGAGCACGAGTCGTTAAGTGGTTGCCTAACGCGATGGGGATCGATCCGTCTGATCCACAATGCGATTCGTTTTATCAAAAGATGAAGGAGTTGGACCTAATTCTTCTCAGTCATGGTGGCGAGGAAAAGGCTGTCGAGGCGGAAGAGGATCAAAAGCTCGGCAATCCTTTGTTGTTACGACGTCCACTCGAGGCAGGTGTAAAAGTTATCGTCGCGCATTGCGCTGGTCTGGGAACGAACGAAGATTTCGAAGCGACAGACAAGACTCAGGTCGATAACTTCGATCTGTTTATGAGGTTGATGGACGACAA
>QHXL01000634.1:3895-4363 GCA_003222935.1 Acidobacteriota bacterium | reverse complement strand
GCCCTGACATTCAAGAGCGTTTGGTTAACGGCAGTGATTACCCTTTGCCTGCAGTGAATATTCTGATCAGAACTTCAACGTTGGCGAAACAAGGCTACCTGACGACTGAAGAACGTACGCTGTTGAATGAAATCTACGATTACAATCCGTTGCTCTTCGACATAGTTGTTAAGAGAACAATCAGGTTGCCCGGGACAGAGAGGAAATTACCTCCCTCGGTCTTCATGGTGAATCCGCAACTTGGGATCTGAGCCGGATTTTAGCCGCAGATTTACGCAGATGAACGCAGTTCGGCTGGTGACAATCTTCCTATCAGCGAATATCTGCGTAAATCGGCGGCTAAGATCACTGCTTTTGTTACTCAACTCCCGGCGCGCTATGATTGCTTCGATGTCACCCAATCAGCAGAGAGTCTTACGTGATTCGTATGGACGCGCAATTCGCGATCTGCGCGTTTCCCTAACAGAT
>QHXL01000634.1:0-3782 GCA_003222935.1 Acidobacteriota bacterium | reverse complement strand
AAGGCCTGCCAAATCTTTGTTGAGCTGGGTATCGAGAAGATCAGACTAACCGGCGGTGAACCGATGCTTCGGCGGGATATTGAGACGATCATCGGAAAGCTCGCGAAGTTGAAGCAGGCGTCAGAAAAAATGGCCGACCAGATGTCCGATAAACTTCAGTTTGTCGTTGGTGCAGCAAGTGTCGCCGGTGACGCAAATGAGAGTAACGACAAGCTAAAGCATATCGGACATTTAAGAGATCTCGCGCTCACGACGAACGGCTACTTCCTTCCCGAACGCGCGCAAGCGATGAAAGATGCGGGACTCGATCGCGTCACCATCAGCCTCGACAGTCTTAAGCGCGACGTCTTCAAACAGATGACGGGCGTGGATGTCTTAGACAAGGTTCTGGCCGGGATAGAAGCAGCGAAAAGAGCGGGACTACAACCGATAAAGATCAATGCCGTGATTGTTCGTGGTCACAACGAAGATGAAGTTGCCGACTTCGCCATGCCGCTCGATTCAGGTCACGACTGGTCACCAAAGGACGTAGTTTCGGGAAAAGAAATTCGCCAACGCATTGAAGAGCGTTTCCCATTAGTCAAAGTCGATGTCGTGAGAGGTTCTGACACTTCAGCTCGCTATCGCTTTGCGGATGGAGCCAACGGTGAGATCGGAATCATCGCGCCTGTTACCGAAGCGTTCTGTGGCGCGTGTTCGCGCATTCGACTTACCGCTGACGGACAGATCCGCACCTGTTTGTTTTCAACTGTGGAACATTCACTGCGCGACGTATTGCGAAGTGGTGCATCTCGAGAAGAGATAGTTGAGTTTATTGAGTCGGTGGTTTTGAAGAAAGAGCCACGTCACTTCATCAACGATCCAGGCTTCGTCACTCCCTCACGAACCATGAGCTTCATCGGCGGGTAAGCACAGGGTCAGTATCGTAACGCGTTAGCGTCGGGTACCTGACACACTCTGGAGCCGATCTTTGTAGACCCGACGCTACCGCGTTACGGTACTGACCTCCTGCCACGAGCTACCGCGTCAGGCGGTTGCTTCATCAATCTCTCTCACAGCTCTTAAACCCGACGACAGTGCTCCCTGGATCCATGACGGCCAGGATGAGAGATGTTCACCTGCATAGTGAAGTCGACCTGCATCACTCGTCTTATTCTCATAGAACTCGATACTGGCAAAGCCCCAGGCTCCGCGTGACCATTCATCATCCAACCAGCATTTTGAATATCCAACTTCGAACGTTTCACGAAGTCCGGGGAAAATGTCGTTCAGTTCGGATAGCGTAGACGAAATCCGCTCGGCCTCTTTCAGGTTAGTAATCTTTTCAGCCACACCCGAGCGAGCGTAAGTCATCAGAATCCCTCTTGGACCAGGCTGACTCCATGTTGGCTGCCAGATCTCCACGTCGTCACTTGTAAAGGCAAACCCGCTCAATCCTTTCTTTTCAAAGAAACGGTTCTTAGTTTGCAGATAAACTCTGGAAACTGCGTCGTAACGACTCCGCTTAATGAGATCGAGTTTTCGACCCGTCACACCCGGCAGATCAATAGTCTTCAAAACTGAAAATGGAATCGTGATCAGTACTCGATCAGCAGAGATTGTTTCCGGAATGCCACCATGAAGAAATGTTACGCGTGCTGCTCGTTCATCCTGGTCGATCTTCACGACCGGCGAGTTGTAATGAATTTTGTCGGCGAGTCGTTGCGCAAAAGCCTTTGGAAGTATATCCGTGCCTCCTTTAATCTTCTGCCAACGATTGGGATCGCCACCCAGCCCTGTGCCATAGTTTTGGGTCAGCGCTTCGGTAAAACCTTCGATTCCTACCTCCCTGCGACTGCCCTGATCGAAACGTAACGAAGTAAGCTTAGAGGGATACATCGGCTCCAACGGTACATCGAAGAGTTTGACGTACTTGTGAGTTAGATCGTGATCCTCAGGAATACGTGCGGCGCCAGCCTCGGCATAGAGACCATCTGAAAAGGGTTCGTGCAGTGTATGGACCCGGCCGCCGGGTCGAATTCGCGCTTCGAGGATTGTTATGTCGTGACCAAGTTGTTTGAGTTCGTACCCGGCAACGAGCCCGGCCATACCGGCGCCCAGGATGACAACTTTCTTTGCTGGGCCTTTTGTAATGAAAGTCGCAGCAGATGCTACAAGGTTAGGACGAGTGAGAGAAACGGCGGCTACTGCTAGCCCGCCGTTTCGCAAAAACCTGCGACGGCTTATTGGCATGTCGCTTACACCTCATCAATGGCAAAGACTAGAATTCTGGAGGGAGACTCCGCTTTTTGCGACTGAACGTTTGACAGATCTCATTTGACATTTTTCGGTTGTCATTTGATTAGTCACCCGGGACTGATCCATCGACATCAGGAAAATTGACGATTGAAAAATGTCAAATGAGATCTGGAAAATGACTTGTGGCTATCTTCCCTTTCGGCTCGTTTTCTTTGATTTCTGCGACTTGGATGTAGTAGCCGCAGGTTTCTTTGTCTCAGGACGAGCGGGTGTCGCTTCAGGTTGCGTTGAAGCCGGACGGGCCGGCATATCGCTCTTCGCAAATCGCGGCAATAGATCGTCGCGCATTGCCAGTTGATAAACGGACCAGGCCACGACCATCGCGTTTTTCTTCACGTCGTCTTCTAGAATACGCTCATAAGAGTCGAGATTCGTATGCCAGGTGTTGCTGTTGTACTCAATCGGATCTTGCCCCATTCCAATTCCGGGCAGACCTGCCTGGCTAAACGATGTGTTGTCTGAACCACCTAAATTACGGCTACGGGATGCCCCCGCTCCAACTACGCCGTCGTCTTTGAAGGGTGCGAGTATTTCGCGCATGATCGTCGCCACCGCAGGTGGTCCAAAGACATTTGCGCCACGCACCCGACCAGTTCCGGAATCGATATTGAAGTATCCGCCAAACTTTTCATATCCGGGTTTTGGATCTTCAAACATGCCGAAGTGTTGTTTCACGTATGCTTGCGATCCAAGCAGGCCCTGTTCTTCTCCACTCCAAAGCGCGACGCGAATAGTTCTGCGAGGTTTAACTCCCAGAGTCTTAAGTATTCGGGCTGCTTCCATCATGATGGCGCAACCAATCGCGTTATCAGTGGCGCCAGTTGCGGCGTGCCACGAATCAAGGTGACCTCCCAGCATAATCACTTCATCGGCTTTATCACTTCCGACTATCTCGCCCACCGTGTTGAAGGAAGTCTTTCCTTCCGGGTAAACGCGATTGACGATATTGAACTCGAGTTGAACTTCTGTACCGTCAGCCAGGATGCGTGTAATGCGGCCATAGTCTTCATTACTCATCACGACTGTAGGAACAGTCTTGCTAACGTCAAAGGTGCGGTTGTTGAAGGCACGAATTTGACGAAACTCACGACCGGCATCATTGACCCTTATCGCGACGCCGTTATTTAGCAAAAACGCGTCGAGCTGTTCGGCAACCTGAACGTTGGTTAAAGGCTTTGGTGCATTCGGATCGGGCGTTGGAGTTGGCGAAGGAGTCGGAAAATTAAACGGCCTCGGGTTTGGACCAAAACGTTGTAGCGCTTGTTCGTCGGTCTGTCGTTTTGCCGGAGGGGTTAGGTTAACAGGAACGATTGTTTGTTTACCGACCAGGACTATTCGGCCTTTAACTCGAGACTTCTGATTGTTAAAAAATGTGGTCAACTGATCCTGTGTTGGTCTTTCAGGTAACACAAGCTGCAACGCTTTGGCCTGTACTGTTCCTTTTGTGCTGGGCGTCCATGCCAGAACTTCGCAGACAAGCGGAT
>QHXL01000633.1:2559-2946 GCA_003222935.1 Acidobacteriota bacterium | reverse complement strand
TCGTAATCGCTCAAGTCGGCGCGCTGGCGCTCGGCATTGGGCCACTGGTTTCTCCGCTGTTTGGTAGTAAGGGAGACAAGGTTGGTGGCGATATTGCGACGGTGGCTAATGACTTGACGCTGGTCGCTCAAGTCGTCGTGCAGATCGAAACTGCACTACAGGGCAAGACCGGGGCCGAAAAGCGCGAAGCCGCTATCCGTCTCATTGGTCCAATCATCCGCACTTCACAAATTGTCAGCGGCAAGAAGATTGCCGATGCCGCGTTGCTGGAAACGGGGATCGGTCAGATTACCGATGGCGTAGTTGCAGTTTTGAACTCGATTCACGAGGACTCAGTTAAGAAGGAAATTGAGGTAAAGACCTAAGGCGTTTGTGAAGGAGCGAAAC
>QHXL01000633.1:544-2504 GCA_003222935.1 Acidobacteriota bacterium | reverse complement strand
GGCACGGCCTGGTACACGCTCAGAAATCAAAAGCGAACGGTCAAAAGCGATGCCATTCAGGATCTCAATGATGTTGTTGAAGCGCAGTCACTGAAGATCCAGCTCTTGAACGATGGACTTACGAGTTGTCGCACCGAGCATGAGAAGTGCGAGCGAAAGATAAACGGCATTACCGCTTTCAATCTGCGGCTCCAGGCGCGCGAAGGTGTTTACCAGCGAACAATCAATCGGCTGGAAGCTAAATCGGGTTTGGAGATGACGGACTTTAGCAACCTGATTCATGCACCAGAAGTTACTGATTTTGGATGACGATGAGGAAATCGTTGCGCTGTTGGCGCAGGCCTTTCGTTCTTTGCCTTTCGATATTGTTTTTGTGACCAGCGGCGTAGAGGCGGTCATTGCGATCTTTGAAGCTTATTCCGAAGAGAAGCCTTTCGATGCGTTGGTGATGGATTGTGCGTTGCCACGGCTTGACGGTTTCACGATTGCGAAGATCGTGCGGTTGGCAGAAACGACGGGCGTGAGTAAGCGCACCAAAATTGGTTACTTCACGGCGTTTCCAAAGACGGTCGAGCAGAGCACCTTACTTGAAGAAGTTGGCGCACAGGCTTACTGGCGCAAACCGGAAGATACGGGGAACCTGCCCACACTGATCTCGCTGTGGTTAAACGGGCCGGGGTGAATGAATGGCAGCGAGATACGACGAACAGGCAATCGAAAAATGCTTCCGGCTGTACCTGCGGTTCAACGGCCAGCAGCACCAGCGCATCGAGCAGGAGATGCGCAAAGTTTACCCAGGCTGGCAACGCAGTTACCTCTACACCAGGGGGACCGGCAAGAACCTGAAGATCGGTTGGATTGAAAAGTTTGGCTGGGAGAAGGCGCTCGAACTGCACCTGGCGACTAAGCCAACAGCGGCGCTCAACAACGCGCAGAAGTTAGTGCGAGAGGTTGAGGAGGTAAGAGAAAAGCTCTTTACAAAGATCAAGACAGAAGGGGCAGCCCAGGTCGGCAAAGATGTTCTTTACCTCCATCGCGATTACAGCAAGTTGTCGATCGAGGCGCTCACTAAAGTTGAAGCGGCCCGCGACACCCTGGGTGGGTTTGTTAGTTACTACGAAAGATTTCTTGACTGGGTCACGGACATCGATCAGCGGTTGGCCCAGGGGATTTTGAAAGTTGAAGATTTGATTATTGCCCGAGCCGAGCAGGAGTTCGGCGAATCCGAAGAAACGCTCAAATGGCAACGCGACGTAGAAACGAAAACCGATGCAGCGAATTCGGCCAACGCGGCCGCAGAGCCAGGAGCATAAGCTTGAAAGACTTCGCGCGGCCGGCCAGCGCGCGCGAGTCAAGCTCGCTGAAAAAACAGGTGGGCTAAATCAGTTCGACATTGCGTATGCGCCGCTCTCCTGGTGGCGTGCACGCTGGGCGGATCCAGCTATCCGCTTATTGTTCCTTGAAAACTTCATCTTTGTCAGAGACCAGTTTGATGAAAACAAGCTGGTAAAACTCAAGCTCAACGACATGCAACGCGATCTGTTTTGGAAGATCGCGCGCGGTCTTCAGCAGACACCTCCACGAAGGAAACGTTCCTTGCTGAAGTTTCGTCGTGGTGGTGGTTCGACAATCTTCATCGCGATTAAGTTTAGCAACGCGGTGGTCCTGTCGGGCCGAGTGTTTCATACAGCGTCGCATGATCCGGATGTGGAAGCCGAGTTCGGCAACACCATCAAGATCATGTTCGACAATCTGGCCCCACATCTAAAACTGACGTTGGGCCCGGCTGAAGAAGCATTGCTGCATTTCCACGACACAGGGCGAGGCACTGTTGACAGTTGGATCACCAGTCAAACGGTGCAACCGGGCCACGAAAACAAAGGCCGTGGCAGAGCCATAACGGACTTCCTGGGCACAGAGCCTCCGTCCTGGCGTGGGGACCAAAAGAAGGCGTTGACTT
>QHXL01000633.1:0-538 GCA_003222935.1 Acidobacteriota bacterium | reverse complement strand
CGCAAAGGGTGAGATCGATTTGGAATCCACTCCGATGGGGATGGAAGAGTTCTACGCGATCTACCAGCAGGGAAAGAAGGGCGAAGGCGGTTGGGATTCTTACTGCTACGAGTGGTGGTGGAAAAGAGATTACCGGTTACCGGGGGCGCGGTTTACCAAGGCGCGCGGCAAGTTGGTATTGCTTGGTCCACACCAACAGACTCGCGACATTTGGAAAATTCTTCCCGCTACAGCCAGCCAGGCAGCACGAGCAGCGGCGCGTCGGATCTTTGAAAGGGCACTCGTTAGCAAAGACGAGATCGCAATTGCAAAGCGGGTGCTGAAGCATTTGGTGGCGCTCGAGTACTTACCAAAACGAGCGACGTGGAAATCACCGGAAGTCGCGGCATATCTCGCCTGGCGCAGAGAAAAAATCGGCGAGCTGCGCGGTGGGGAAACGCAGTTCAAGGTCGAGTACCTGGAGAACGATGTTGACTGCTTTGAAAACACGGGTCGGCCGGTAATTAGCGCGAAGTATTTGAAGAGCCCTTGCGAGATG
>QHXL01000625.1:1714-4832 GCA_003222935.1 Acidobacteriota bacterium | reverse complement strand
GAGCAGCAAGACGGTCTGGATGTCATTACTGACGAGGCGTTCGCGAGCGTCTTGCGCGTGACGCGCGACTCATTGCAGGAATTTCGCGTTACCACTACAAACGCAAACGCTGACCAGGGGCGTTCATCGGGTGCCCAGGTCTCGTTGGTGACTCGTTCCGGATCAAATCAATGGCATGGTTCATTGTTTGAAACGCATCGCAACACAGTCACCACGGCAAACGACTTCTTCAACAACGCTGCCGGTGTTGCCCGCCCGCAATTACTGCGAAACATTTTTGGTGGTTCCGTCGGCGGGCCAATCAAGAAAGATCGAGCCTTCTTCTTTTTCACTTACGAAGGTCTTCGTGAAGCAACAGCAACCTCAGTCGTTCGCGAAGTGCCATTACCGACGTTGGGCCAGGGTTTGGTGCGCTATCGAACTGAGAGTGGGTTCAGTGATCCGGGTTGTCCGGCAGGAACGCCTTCGGGAGTTGATTGCCTAACCCCGAACGAGATTAACGCCGCCTACATCGCAGCCAACGGATCAACTCCGGGAATCAATCCAACCGCACTGTCAGCACTGGCGGACGCCGCGCACCGTTATCCTGCTAACGACACGACAGTCGGTGACGGTCTAAACACAAGCGGGTTTCGCTTTAACGCTCGCACGCCAACAGAGCTGAATACTTACATCGGCCGCTTCGATTTGAATCTAACAAACCGGCAGACATTGTTCGTTCGCGGCAACTATCAGAACGATCTGGTTACGCGGGCCGTCTACTTCAGTCCGGATTGCAGTACGCCGGGCGACAACATTCAATGCTTTCCAGACACGCCTCCGCTGACAACGTGGAACCACCCAAAGGGAATCGCCGTCGGACATATCTGGACAGCTTCAAACTCGATTGTGAATCGATTCAACTACGGTTTGACACGTGCCTCCTTTACGCAAAATGGCGACTCGAACGACAATCGAGTCAACTTTCGGTTCATCTTTTCTCCAAACGCGTACGCTCGTGCGTTGAGACGGACAACGCCGGTCCACAATCTTGTTGACGATGTTTCGTGGTTACGTGGCAACCATAGTTACGGGTTCGGCGGTAACCTCCGCTTTATCCGAAACAATCGCGTTTCGCAGACTCCATCATTCGATCAAGCGCTTATCAACCCGTTCAGTGGCTTCGAAAGCCTGAACGACCTGCGCGATGCTCTCGCTTCAGTCATTGGACGTTATTCAGAGTACAGCGCTAATCTTGTTTACGATCCCAGCGGCCAGCTACAACCGGTTGGTACGCCGTCCAATCGCTCATTCGCCACACAAGAATACGAATTCTACGGCCAGGATTCCTGGCGCCTGCGTCCGAACTTAACGGTGAATTACGGTCTTCGCTGGTCCACTTCAACGCCTGTCTATGAAACGAATGGTGTGCAGGTAGTTCCTAATGTAAATCTGACCGACTACTTCAACCAAAGGCAGGCAAGTGCTTTTAACGGAGTTCCCTTCGCCGACTCAATTAGCTTTGTACTTGGAGGCAAGGCCAACAACGCTCCTGGTTATTACAAGCAGGACTGGAATAACTTTGCGCCTTCAGTTGCCGTCGCCTGGTCGCCGCACTTTGGCGATGGCTTCCTCGGGAAAATATTTGGTCGGGATGACAAAAGCGTGATTCGCGGTGGCTTTCGTATGACGTACGATCGAATCGGGAGTCAGCTCGCCGTTAACTTTGATCTAAACAGCCTGGCAGGGTTCACAGCGGCTCAAAACGTCAACGCGAACACTTTCGATGTTCTTCCCGGTACACTTGGCCCCCTCTTTAGTGGACCCAATCCTGATGTTCGAGCACTACCTTTTCCGGGGCAGTCGCCAATTCCGTCAAGCTTGAGTTTTCCTTTAACTGTGGCAGCCGATGAAGATCAGCGAATTGAAACTTCGCTCGACGCCGGCATTACCACGCCATACAACTACAGTTTCAACCTCTCGTACGGTCGCGAAATCGGACGAGGTTTGTCGTTTGAAGCCAGTTACGTTGGTCGCTTCGCGCGCAAGATTCTCGCGACACGCGACATCATGCAGTTGAACAACATCCGCGATCCACAATCCGGAGTGACATTCCGTCAAGCTATCAATCAGCTCGTAGATTTCAAATACGCAAACAAGCCCATCAACACGGTAGCCACGAATCCATTCTTCGAAAACCTCTTCCCCTTCATGTCTCAATGGTGGGGAGATCCGTCCCTGACCAATACTCAAGCGGCGTATGCGGCTGTTTTAGACAGCGTAGATTACACGTTCCTTCAGTTGCAGTGGGACGATAGTCCAAACTGCACAACCTGCCCATTTGGTGGAGGTCCCGCCAAATTCAACAACATGTTCTATCAGCCTCAGTTTGGAGCGCTCTCCGCTTTCTCTACCGTTGCGTATTCAAACTACAACTCGTTGCAGTTGAGTCTTCGTCAGCGACTCACGAACGATGTCACATTCGACGTCAACTATACGTATGGTCATTCATTGGACAACGCGTCTGGTCTACAGAACTCGACGAGCTACGGCACTGCGTTCATAACCAATTCGTTGTTCCCTGATGAGTACTATTCCTCATCCGATTTCGATTCCATACACAACATCAACGCGAACTGGATCGTCGGTCTTCCCTTTGGTCGCGGGAAGAAATTTTTGAGCAATAGTCATGGCGTCGTTGATGCGCTGTTGGGCGGATGGCAATACACAGGGATTTTCCGATGGAATACCGGAATCCCTCTAATCTCGCCCAACGACTGCTGTTTCTGGGCAACAAATTGGAATGTCCAGTCAACTGGTGTGCGGGTTGCACCCTTAGCAAGTTCACCAACGAAGACCGGAACGCCAAACCTGTTCAGTGATCCGGATGGGGCTTATCGTAGTTTCCGTAACGCAAGGCCCGGCGAACCCGGAGATCGGAATATTCTGCGTGGTCCTTCATACATTTCGCTGGACGGCGGCTTATACAAGACGTTTCAACTACCGTGGGAAGGTCATACGTTGCAGTTTCGCTGGGAGGTTTTCAACATCACCAACACGCAGCGATTCGATGGGGCAACAATTGCAGATCTGAGTCTAGGTGTTGATCCGTTCCTCGGTGGAAATCCAAATTCCGACT
>QHXL01000625.1:0-1659 GCA_003222935.1 Acidobacteriota bacterium | reverse complement strand
CACTGCGTTATCAGTTCTAAAACGGAACAGACTTTCGTCTGTAAGTTGAGGTGGCACAGTCATTGGTCGCGCTCCGCTAACTGATTTCTCGCATCCGGAGCTACACAGACTGAAAGCTGTGCCACTTTCTGGTACTGGTTTGGTTCTCATAACCCCAATGTGTCCGCGCCTCGATTTGACGCTAACTTCAAACGTAGAATAAGCAGCACAATAAGCGTTTAGTACCTACATAACGGATACTTGGGTTTGCTGATGAAACTGGTTCGGCATCTGGTCATGCTTGGATCACTGGTCTGCGTCTGCGCCTCTACGTCGCTGGGTCAAAAGCCAGATAGCGTAAGTCGCGGCGCAGGTTTGACGTTGAGTGCCAATGTAATACCTGCTTCGATCCTCGAGTTATCCTCCAAATCAAACTACATTGAGGAATTGGAAACCGCATCGACGACGGTGCGTGCCCTCAGAGTCCTCCTCGCCAATTCGCAGACAGCCGATGTCGTAAAGCAAACGACTGCGGGTCGGTTCCTCATGACCAGAGTGGAATTCGTGGTTCGCTTCTCAGGGTTTAAGGAAGAGACCGCAACTGTTGTCATAAACGTGACGGCAGTTGACGATCAAAGCGGCCACCTCTTGTTAGCCGAGGGCGACAGCCAAGAGAGTTTCAGAACCCTCCAACCAGGACAAGTCATCAAACTTGAGCGAGTCAGAAGCGGTGAGAGGATTGTTCGATACGTCGGCTTCTTTTTGGACGACACGGCGAGTGAGAGTTCGCAAAAGAATGGTCTTGGAGCGGTGCTAACGTACGAAGTAATCCATTAATGCCTCCGATCCGACGAGCCGACCGGATCTCATCACGCCTCATCTGCCCGCTTTCCCTACATAGTTTAATGACAAATCGTTCAACTTGAATAAAAACTGTTGTCATAGATTTAACTACATGTATAATAGCCCTGCCGTGCGGGCGAGGCATTCCAACTGCTGAAGATTTACCTCTGGACACTTCCGCAAAGCCCTTCCCTTCTTGGATAGGGTGCCAAAGAGAACCTCGATTCAATCTCGTCAGACAATTACTCTAGGCGCCCATCGCCTTCTGAATCTATGTACACACGTAACCCCCAACGTGGATTCTCCCTTATCGAGTTACTAATTGTAGTAGCGATAATCGGCATTATTTGCGCTATCGCGGTTCCGTCCCTGATAGGAGCGAGAGCAGCTGCTCAGCAAGCGACGGCCCAGGCATGCCTCCGGGTGATCCATGACAATCAAGTAACTATGAAAGTAACAGTCGGGCGTTATGGTCGCATATCGGAGTTGAACGCGATCTACAACGGAAACCTGGGTGTGATGGCGGGGCCCACTTTAAGACGACAGGGTTATACCTTCCAGACTGTTCCGACATCTCCGTCAGATGCCCAATTGACCGGTGCTTACCGAGTTGCCGCCACCGGTATGGGACCGGATGGCGTTACCCCATTTATTTTTATCGTCGATGAGACAGGCATAATTAGCCAGCTTTCACCGTAAATGAAAGCTGTATTGGATGGAATTTACCTCCTACCCAAAACACCCCAAACACCTCAAACTCAAACCTTCCACATAGGAGAACAACGATGACCTTTAAGAATAAACTTCCCCTGTTCCTCGCCCTGATTGGGCTCTTTG
>QHXL01000098.1:6717-6914 GCA_003222935.1 Acidobacteriota bacterium | reverse complement strand
TGGCTCAGTCCGCGACATTCTTTGAGCGTCATCGAACCAATTACCTCGTGTCACGTCTCGTTTCCAGCGCAGCCGCGATAGAGACGGCTGTAACAAGCACGATTCGCGACATGCTGCGCGAGAGCTTTACGTTGGTATTCTTCCTATCAGCGTCGTTCTATTACAGCTGGCGTTTGACGCTTACTGCGCTTGTGATC
>QHXL01000098.1:0-6683 GCA_003222935.1 Acidobacteriota bacterium | reverse complement strand
AAGGCGCTAAGAAATCTTGCGCGCGAAAGCTTCGAAGGCAGCAAGCACCTTACTGACACTGCACAGGAAGCCTTAGCAAACCAGGGGATTGTCAAAGCCTACCGGGCCGAAGGGCGGGAAAATGTGAGATTTTCCAACGTGGCAAAGACGATCGTGCGGGCGAACCTTCGGAGCGCGATGATTGCAGGTGCGTCGCCGCCGGTAATTGAAATGATTGGCATGGTCTTCGTTGTCCTGTTTCTCTTCATCGGTCAGCAGGAAATCATCTCGGGACGGATGGAAAGAGCGCAGTTCTTCGCGTTCCTGTTCTTTCTGTTTCGCAGTTACGACCCGATGCGCAAATTGTCGCGCCTGCAAAACAGCATGGAGCAAGCGTTGGCAGCAGCTCATCACGTGCTGGAAGTGATGGATGAGCACGCAGAGATTAAGGAAAAACCAGACGCAAAAGATCTCAGTCCGCTAAAGTCGAACATCGAGTTGCGCAATGTCTCGTTTGGCTATGCGAATGAAGAACGTTCTGTTTTGCGGGATATCAATCTGATTATTCGCGCGGGAACCATGGTCGCCCTCGTCGGCGAATCCGGTGGTGGCAAATCAACACTCACAAAGCTATTACCCAGATTTCATGATCCAACTTCTGGAGCTGTTTTCTTTGATGGACTAGATCTACGCGAAGCATCACTTAGCAGTCTCAGAAAACAAATTGCTCTTGTCACGCAGGAAACTGTGCTCTTCAATGACACTGTTCGTCATAACATTGCCTACGGTAAGCCCGCGGCCACCGACGCTGAGATCGAAGAAGCTGCTCGAATCGCTTTTGCGCACGACTTCATTCGCGAAATGCCTAAAGGCTACGATACGATTGTGGGCGAGCGCGGCATCTTTCTTTCGGGCGGGCAACGTCAACGTCTTGCTATCGCCAGAGCAATTCTGGTAAATGCTCCCGTACTAATTTTGGATGAAGCTACTTCTGCCCTCGATGCTGAGTCAGAGCAGTTCGTCCAACGAGCTATTAATAACCTCGTTCGTGATCGAACGACGATCGTGATCGCTCATCGACTCTCAACAGTCCGTCGCGCTGATGTAATTGTGGTAATGGAAGCTGGTCGCATTCTGGAAACCGGCACTCACTCTGAACTTCTCTCGAGCGGCGGTCGCTACAAGAAACTCTACGAGTTACAGTTTGCCGATGAAGAAGAAGAGTTAGCGGGGATCGCGGGGAAATCCTGAGTAGGTTTTGATCTTTGTACTTCGATCTTTGTACTTAGATCACTCGCGACGCGCCTTGGAGCTAAGAGTTACCATCGAATTGCGAACAAAGATCAAAGTACAAAGATCAAAGCACAAGCCCCTAAGCAGAAAGAACAAAGGCCTCTTATCTTATGAAATCAATGACCGGATATGGCAAAGGGATGGTAAACGGGGACGACTTCTCTGTTTCGGTTGATCTTAAGACCGTAAACAATCGCTTCCTCGATATCCATCTCCGCGTCAGTAGCGATCTAACTTCACTTGAAACCTCAATTAAACGTCGTATTAGCTCACGTCTATCCCGTGGCCGAGTCGATGTGAATGTAAGCATCGAGCGCACCGCTCAGATTGCCTATGAATTGAACCGACCTTTAATCGCCGGCTACGTTCGGGCCCTCAAAGAAATGCAACAAGACTTCGAGATTAGCGGTGACCTGGACATCAATGCGCTGGCGCGAATTCCGGGCGCTCTACAACCAGCCCGCAATGGTATTGATGAGCGCATGATTGCCGCACTTGATGAAGCTGTCGACCAGGCACTTGACGAACTTGAAAAGATGCGCCAGCAGGAAGGCGAAGCCCTACGTAATGAACTGCGCGATCGAGTTAACAAGATCGAAGCGCTTGTGCCGACGATTGAGAACGCAGCTGCCGGACTTGCCGACGCTTATCGAGTCAGACTTCAGAAGCGTATTGGAGAACTACTTAATCGAGGCGGACAAGTAGTTGAAATTGACCCGTCAAGGCTCGCCCAGGAAGTTGCGTACCTGGCCGATCGATCTGATGTGAGTGAAGAGATGGTCAGACTTCGCAGCCATCTTTCCCAATTTCAAGAAGCTCTCGATTCACCCGGTGAAACTGGCAAGATGCTCGACTTTCTGCTTCAGGAACTTAATCGGGAAGCCAACACAACTCTTTCAAAATCAACAGACCTGGCTATCAAAGAGGCGGGCTTAGCGATCAAGGCGGAAGTCGAAAAACTTCGCGAGCAAGTCCAGAATGTCGAGTAAAGTGAAGGACCTGCAGTCCGAAACACAGCACGCAAAACCCTCACAAGGAGGAGTGCTTTACGTTGTGAGTTCTCCTTCCGGCGGCGGCAAAGGCACTTTAATTCGGCGCGTGCTGGATGTTATGCCCGATCTTAGCTATTCTGTCTCGTACACTACTCGCGCGCCGCGTAACGGAGAAGTTCATGGCCGCGAGTATTTTTTTGTAGACCGGCCAGAGTTCGAAACAATGGTTGCCGCCGGTGAGTTCCTTGAATGGGCCAATGTTCATGGCAATTTATACGGAACCGCGGAATCGCAGGTCGTTAGTGAAACAACGGCTGGAGTTGACCTGGTCCTTGAGGTCGACGTTCAAGGAGCGGACAGCGTTCGTAAGCTTGCGCTCGATTCGGTGAGCATCTTCATACTGCCGCCGTCACTTGAGACACTCCGACAACGATTACTTTCCAGGGGAACGGACACGCCCGAACAACTGGCAGTAAGACTGCGCAACGCGCCTGCTGAACTGAGCCAGTACGAAAAGTTTGATTACATTATCTTCAACGACGAGGTGGAACGCGCGTCAGCGCAACTAGCCGCGATCGTAACAGCCGAACGGGCCCGGCGCTCACGTCAGGAAGCACTGGTCAGAGACGTGATTAATAAGTTTAAGGAAGTCTAAGAACTGACATCCTGCACTCAATAGAGAAGGAGCAAGAAAATAAAGACATGGCGACAGTAATGGCAGAAACCGACAACGCAGTGGAGACCGAGAATGCTCCAGAAGTGGATTCAAAGTATCGCTTAATCATCCTGGCGGCGAAACGAAGTAAGCAACTTCAACGCGGTGCTCAACCTCGAATCGAAATCGATCCGCAGAAACACAAACCCACACGAATCGCCTTGGAAGAAGTGATTCGGGGACGCGTCCATTACACAATCAAGGAAGAGCCGGTCAAATCAGCCGCAGAATAGTAAGGGCGACCCACTTTAGTGCTTTGATCTTAGGACTTTGATCTTTGTTCTTAGATCGGCCCCGACACGTTACTGCGATTTAAGAGTCGACCTCGAATTACAAAACATAAGGTCAAAGCACCAAGATCGAAGCACCGTCCCGTCCCTTTACATCCCTTTATAGTCTGGTCCTCCGCCACCTTCAGGTGTTACCCAGTTGATGATCTGATAGGGATCCATGATGTCGCAGGTTTTGCAGTGGACGCAGTTTGAAAAGTTGATCTGCAAGCGTTTCTTCCCGGTCCCACCCTCATCGACCATTTCATACACAGCTGCCGGACAGAACCGCTGACACGGGTTTCCATACTCCTCGGCGCAGCGCGTCGAACAAATGTTCGTGTCGAGTACGTGCAGGTGCGCCGGCTGATCTTCATCATGGCCCACAGCCGCATGGTAAACGTCAGTGACTTTATTGAAAGTTAGTTTACCGTCGAATCGTAGACCGTCGTAACGCTGCTCGAGTTTGTCGCCGCGGTATCCATAAGCCGATAGCTTGCGCATTTCTTCGTGGCCTGCGACAGCTTTATCGCGGTCGAACAAACCCCACGAACGACCACCAGTGAAAAACTGCAAACCAGTGTTGACGATCCCCATCCAACGACCATGTTTGAAACCTGCATGGAAGTTTCTGACTTTCTTCAACTCCGGCATGATCCAACTGTTGCTGACTATCTCTTCATAACGCTGCAACTGCCTGGCTGAGAAGTCGCCGGCGAGAATTGCTTCAAAGATTGCTTCAGCGGCAAGCATTCCACTTTTGATTGCCGAGTGAATTCCTTTGAGTCGTTGAGAGTTCAAGAAACCTGCGCAGTCTCCAACCAGCAGTACGCCGTCGGCATAGGTGCGTGGCATCGCAAAATATCCGCCGGCCGCAATTGTCTTGGCGCCATAGCGAATCATCTTTCCGCCGTCCAGGAGTTTCGCGATAAAGGGATGGGTCTTGTATCGCTGGAATTCGGCATGCGGATCCAGCATCGGATCCTTATAGTCGAGACCTGTAACGTATCCGATGTTGACGATGTTGTTCTGCATGCCGTAGATCCAACCACCGCCGTAAGTTTGAGAATCCGAGGGAAAACCAAGAGTGTGCGTCACACGGCCGGCTGGATATCGGTCGTCCGGCAATTCCCAAAGTTCTTTCACGCCGATGCTGTAGACCTGCGGTTCGCGACCTTCGTCTAATCCTAGTCTCTGGACCAACTGTTTTGTAAGTGAACCTCTTGGGCCTTCACCCAGCACGGTCACCTTAGCGCGCAGATCGACGCCGGGTTCGTAATTCGGTTTCGGCTTCCCTTCCTTGTCGATCCCTTTGTCGCCCGTCCGTACGCCTTGCACACGATCTTCCGCGTCATAGAGAAGGTCTGCGCCGGGAAACTCCGGAAATATGTTTACGCCGGCCTCTTCGCATTTTTCTCCAAGCCAGGCGGTAAGACGATTTAGTGAAACTATGTAATAACCATGATTCTTCAGGGGCGGTGGAGTTATTGGAGAACGAAGCGCGTGCTTGGAAGTGAGGTACAAAAAATAGTCTTCCTTGACGGGTGATTCGAGTGGCGCGCCTTGTTCGACGAAGTCAGGGATCAGTTCCTTGAGTGCCTTCGGGTCCATAACGGCGCCGGAAAGAATATGAGCGCCTACCGCGGCTCCCTTTTCGATCACTGCAATTTCGATGTCGCCGAGCGACTGTCCAACACGCTCGCCTTTTGCGACTGCGTCGTTGTGTTCTTTTACCAACTTCGTCAGGTGCAGGGCGCTACTTAAGTTAGCTGGACCGGCACCAACAAAGACGACATCAAACTCGAGAGTCTCACGCTCCATCAATTAACCTCTGCGCAAAAATGAATGACCATTCAGTCGGAGTATAGCCTCTTATGAGGTCGAAATTGAAACGCCTCAAGCTGACACCGCAAATGTCCGATATGCTTTAGCTTGTCGCGATCCAAATACAGCGAAGACGGCACTAATTCAGAATTATGACAAGCTGAAGCATATCGGACATTTGCTCGTGATCTATGAGATGTGAGGCGACGGCTCTGTTGGTGTAAACTCGCTCGAAAGTTTCATAAACTCAATGCTCCGGAGACGCCCCAAATGACTCTAAGACTACTTCGCCCACTCATCGCATTTAGTCTTTTGCTGACTCTGCTCAACACGAACCTTTTTGCTTGTGGCCCCTCCTCAATGGAAGCGGTCTTTGTCTACACGGTTCACCCCGCTTACCCGCTCGAGCGTTACGCAAAGGGCGAAATTGGCGTGGTGCAACCAAGCTACGCTCGCTCCTATTTGTATGTTGCTTACAGGAATCTCTCGAATTCACCTTTCACACCTCAGGAACAAAAAGCTCTGACCGAACTGTGGAATGATCGCCTCAACGGCGTGTGGGATCCCGGCGAGCAGGACTGGATCAAAGCCTGGACTGACGCCCGACAAAAGGTGCCTGGAGTAACTGAGGCTCCCAAGATTCAGGTCTATCGCAGTCGCGAAAAGCCAAACGAGTACGACACCTATCTCAACTGTCCTAAGGATGCGTTTGACGCTGCAATTACAACGCTCAACGACAGGGTGAAGAAGTATGGTGTCGATAGCCCCGCCGTACGGACCTGGATAGACGGTCAGGACCTGGTCTTCGCAAATTGCGCGGAAGGTAAACAAGTTCCTCAACAACTCGCGACCGACGCAGATGCTTTGGCGCGTGCCGATCGTGCTTATCAAATTGCTGCGGCGAACTTTTACTCAAATGGCTTTGATGAAGCGCAAAAAGAGTTTGCCGGGATCGCGTCGGATTCGAGTTCCCCGTGGCGATCGACTGCGCCGTACTTAATGGCTCGGGCGCTTGTGCGCAAAGCCAGCCTCGGCGCGCCGGAAATAAAGAACGAGGTACTCACGCAAGCTGAAGCTCAGTTAAGAAAGATACTTGCAGATAAGAAACTTGAGACAACCCATCAGGCGTCCCAACGCCTACTTGATCTGGTCCGGCTTCGGCTGAGGCCCGCCGAGCGACTGCATGAACTGGCGCAAACCCTCGTCTCCAAGCGCGCCAACGACCACCTCAAACAGGATCTGTGGGACTACACAGTGCTTCTTGACCAGGCTTTGGAAACCGAAGAGCCGGCGAAATCACCTATTCCACAAGAGGAACTGAAGACTGACAACCTGACCGATTGGATCTCCACTTTAGAAGCGTCGTCTCCGGAAAGTTTTCAACACTCGATGTCTCGCTGGCAGGCAACTCACTCACTCGCATGGCTAGTGGCTGCGTTATCCAAAGTGGATGGTAAGCATGCGAATGCCTCAGAGCTAGTTGCGGAAGCCCTCAAAGTTCCTTCGCCTTCAGCTGCATTTGCGTCGGCGCGTTTCCATGCCGTGCGCTTGATGATTGATGCGGGCAAGGTCGATGACGCTCGCACGCTTCTCGATCAACTACTTAAGAAC
>QHXL01000097.1 GCA_003222935.1 Acidobacteriota bacterium | reverse complement strand
AAAACTTCTGTCACTGATTCTGTCGAAAGGGTGAACTTTTATTATTTTCGTCGCCACTAATACGGGCTGGCTGGCGACGTGTATCTTCCTGCTGCAGCCCCTGCCCCTGCCCCTGCCCCTGCTCCTGCCCCTGTCTCCCTACTTGATCGCTTCACCAACAATTGCCGTTAGTGCATTATCCTGCAGAGTCTTATTTCGCTGAAGTTGTCCATGCAAGTCACATCCAAACACTGCGTACGTCAGCGGTAAACGAACCAGCGTTTCTTCCCCGCCGATAATCGAAATATTCTCGCCAAGCAAGGACTTCCTAGTCACACGACCATCGCCGGGCGCGTACATCGCCTCTGTTACCTGGCGCTTCGATAACTTAACGCCGGCACTGTTCCGAAACTCCTTTGGTCGAGTTAACGTCACCCAGCGATTTTGTTTGGAGTCCCGAAAGATCACTGGTGAACTTAGTGTCTCCTCACAATCTCCGCCGATCGCAAGCAACGTCACAGGTTGGTCCATACCAATACCGGCATCCAGGGCCTGATGAAATCTGCGTGTACGCTTCAACGTTGCCGCCAGGTACTCATCCAGCAGACCTGCAGTATCCACTTCAGCTTTCGCGCTGTGATTTGTATATCGTCGTCGAAACTCGGCACTGTAAATCGGCGTCCAGCCATAACGCTTCCACACTTCGGGATCATAAAGATCGATCGGAATGACCTTGAGATTCTCATCGAGAAATTTCGCCACACCGCTGTGTGGCAGCAACTGAAACACCGAAGGGGAACGCACCGCATCTTCGGCTGTTAACTTATTCAACAGAGGAACGCGTCGACGTAGTCCTTCAGTGATTGAATAACCGTCAATCAAGGTAGCAAGGGCATCGGCGGAACCTTCATTAGGTACACCGATCATCACGATCTTGCTGATATGTTCAGCGCCGGCCCAACTCGGTTTTATTTCGCCATCGCCAGCGGGCAAATCTTCATTGCCGTACATCGCCGCATATCTGGCAATCAAACCTCCCATCGAATGCGCCACGACATTGAAACGCAGATCCGGACGATGAAGTGCGTCCTTCAGTCGTTGGATTTGTCTGACGAGTTCGCGAGCGTTGTAAACGTTGTCTTGTCGCCAGTCGTAAGCAAAAACATAGAAGGTGTCTTTGTCGTCGTCGGGACCGGGCGTGGTCCAACTACCTTCGCGGTAACCCGCATAATGCCGAAGCGCTTCGAGTAGATCTCGATACACATAGACTTCCGGGAGAATCCGGGCCAGCCGAAGAGTTTCGATAATCTTTCCCGGTACTAGATCATCCCGATTTGCGGACAGATCGGGAGTCATCGGCAAACCCTCCTGGGAAGTTCTAAATGCTGAAGGCCACACCGTCTCGTTAGTTTTGGAATTCCGTAATTCCGAGCCAAGGATGCCGGGAATGACGATGACCGGACGTTTACCAGTTCTGACTCGGGCTTCCGCGAAGATGTGTTCGAGATTCGGAGTGCGGTGCGCAGAAATGCAGCCGGCGGAAATAGACGACAGCGCAATCAGTGCGGCCAGGAAAAAACTAAAGAAGCGTGATTGACGATTGAACTTTGAAGGGACGGGGTTTGGCAAAATTCGCTCGCATTAAATGTGAAACTTGAAGACGTTAGTCTGCCGGTGCTTCCCAGCGTCGATTTATCAAACTGGAGACGAAGCCTGCGCCAAAACCGTTGTCGATATTTACGACCGTTACATTTGAGGAGCAGGAGTTCAACATTCCCAGGAGTGCAGCAACTCCTTCAAAAGATGCGCCGTAACCAATACTGGTTGGCACGGCAACCACAGGAACACTAACTAATCCACCAACAACCGACGGCAAAGCTCCTTCCATTCCTGCTGCCACGATGACTACTCGAGCTCGTCGCAATAGAGAGCGTTCGGCAAGAACACGATGAATCCCCGCGACTCCCACATCCCAAACACGTTCAACTCGATTTCCCATTGCTTCCGCAGTCAACGCAGCTTCCTCAGCAACCGGAATGTCGCTCGTACCCGCCGTTACCACTGCAATGTTGCCGACGCCGCGATCCGTTTTGTCGCGCATTATTCTGACCAGCCGCGCAGATTCGTGCCATTCAGCTTCAGTAACGATATTTCGAATGTCGCCAAATGTGTCAGCATCAGTGTGGGTAACGAGCAAATTTGAGTCTGACTTCTGGAGTAAACGCTCGACAATACCAACGATCTGGTGCCGCGGTTTACCTTTGCCAAAGACGACTTCCGGAAAACCTTGCCTCACAGCTCGAGCATGGTCGACACGTGCGTAGCCGATATCCTCGTACAGTGAGGCTTGAATCCGTTTCGCAACTTCGTGCGAATCCAGATCGCTTCGTCGTAGTGTTTCGACCAGTTCTTCGAGTTGTTTGAGATCCATTAGTGTCGTTTGCAGTTTCTACTTTGCCGGTTTGCATTCTAGCATCCGCCCGAATGGCCCGCAGTACGTCAGCTTGCGGATGATGGTAGTGCAAAGTAAGATTCCGTCAGATTGATGGGAGAAAATCAACTCAGTTGTTCGTATTAATTGAGCTGAGGAGTGACCCTGACGTAAAGGAAAGCCTGAAAAATCCCACCGTGTCCACCGTTCTAAGAAACACCCGACTAACCCTGGAAATGATAAAGATCGAGCATACGCTGTTTGCGTTGCCGTTCGCGTTCCTGGGTGCCGTGTTAGCTGCTGGTGGTCTACCGACGGCGCGTCAAATTCTTTGGATCGTCGTGGCGATGGTTGGCGCTCGATCGGCGGCAATGGCATTCAATCGCATTGCCGATAGAAGTTTCGACGCGAAAAACCCGCGCACGTCAACCAGGGCAATTCCTGCAGGGTTACTTACGGTTAGCTTTGTGTGGGCTTTCACAATTTTCTCGGCGCTGCTATTTCTGTTTGCCGCCGCCATGCTCAATCGACTTACATTGATTTTGGCGCCGGTTGCATTGGCCAGTGTTCTACTTTATTCCCTTACTAAACGATGGACTCAGCTCTCCCATCTGGTGTTGGGATGGTGTCTTTCGATTGCTCCGACGGGGGCATGGATTGCGGTGAGGGGCGAGTTTGGAAGTGCAGTGCCACTGATCCTTTCTCTGGTTGTTTTGCTTTGGACGGCGGGCTTCGACGTCTTGTACGCATGCCAGGATTACGAGTTTGATCGACGGGAAGGCTTGCATTCGATTCCAGCACGGTTCGGTATTTCACAGGCACTCTGGATTTCTCGCGGTTTGCACGCGGGTGCCTTCCTGGCGTTAATCTGGTTGTATCTTGTGGCCGGTTTGGGTCCGTTGGCTTTGATTGGAGTCATCGCGACGGGAGCGTTGCTGCTTTATCAACACAGGCTGGTGCGTGCGGACGACCTCAGCCGCTTGAATGCCGCATTTTTCACGACGAATGCTTTTGTGAGCTTGATACTATTGCTGAGTTTTGGTTCTGCAGTTTTCCTTCGCTAAAAATTTCGAGGATTAAGATGGACTTTTCACACGACCCGAAACTAAACGAGATCGCAAAACGAGTGGCAGCGGGTGAACGGCTCTCATTCGCCGACGGCGTTGATCTGTACTCAACCGAAGATCTGCCTGCCCTTGGCAAATTGGCGGACTTCGTGCGACGTGAACGACACGGTCGCACTACCTTTTTCAATGTCAACAGACACCTGAATCCAACCAACATCTGTTACGCCGATTGTAAGTTTTGCGGCTTCTTCCGCACTCCGCGTCAGGCCGATGCCTATACACACAACATCGACGACAGTTTGCGTGTCGCCGCCCAGGCTGTATCCGAAGGCGCGACAGAACTTCATATCACCGGTGGGCTAAACACCAAGTTACCTTTCAGTTATTTCACAGACTTACTCTCATCACTCAAGAGAGAGTATCCACAGTTGCACCTGAAGGCGTTCACCATGGTCGAGTTTGACCACTTTGCACACTTCTACAAAATGAGTGACGACGAGGTCATTCAGAAATTGATCGATGCTGGATTGGATTCATGTCCAGGCGGGGGTGCGGAAATATTTCGCGAGCCCACGCGCTCGATGATCTGTGCGCACAAGTGTGATGCGAACCGTTGGCTGGAATTGCAAGGCAAAGTCCACTCGTTCGGGTTGAAAACGAACGCAACGATGCTTTACGGACACATTGAGTCGATTGAAGACCGTGTAGATCATGTGATCAAACTAAGGGAGCAGCAGGAGAAATCAGGGGGGTTCCAGTGCTTTATCCCGCTGGCTTTTTATCCACCGGACACACAGCTGGCGCACTTACCAGGACCATCAGGCGTAGATTCGCTGAAGACCATGGCTGTCTCGCGTTTGCTGCTCGATAACTTTGACCACATCAAGGCTTACTGGGTGATGCTCGGAAAACGCCTGGCCCAGGTTGCTCTGCACTTCGGAGCCAACGACATCGACGGAACGATTACCGAAGGCGGTGAATTGACTACGAGTTATTCAGTAGAAGCGAACAACGAAGTGAAGATGAGCAAGACAGAGCTCGTCGGATTAATAGAAGAAGCCGGATTTGAAGCTGTCGAACGTGACACTGTTTACAACCGCATTGAGCGCGGCAACGTCAGCCTGGTCTGATTGTGGCCTTTTAGTTTGTCGAAGATTATAGAGATGCTAACTGACACCGAACGAAAAACCATTACACTTGCACATTCACCGGATTCCGACGACGCATTCATGTTTTACGGTTTGGCAACCAATAAACTTGATACCGGCAATCTTCACTTTCAACACTTACTCAAAGACATTCAAACGCTAAACGAAGAAGCAATGCGGGGTACCTATGATGTCACGGCGATAAGCTTTCACGCTTATGCCTACATCGCTGATAAATATGCCCTGTTGCCCCACGGCGCTTCGATAGGCGACAACTATGGCCCCATCGTGGTCGCACGCGAACCCGCGAAGCCGGAAGATATTCCAAACTTAAAAATCGCGATTCCCGGAAAGTTAACCAGCGCGTTCCTTGCTTTGCGAATCTTCAATTCAGACTTCCAGTACGAAGTGGTTCCGTTTGACAAGATCATTGACGCTGTTAAGGCAGGGACCTGCGACGCGGGCCTCCTCATTCACGAAGGGCAGCTTTTCTACGAGTCGATGGGACTTCATAAAGTCATGGATCTCGGTGAATGGTGGCACGACCGGCATCAACTTCCGCTTCCAATGGGTGGTAATGCGATTCGACGGGAGCTTGGTCCAACCCTCATCAAGGAAGTTTCGGGTCTCCTACGCAAAAGCATTAGCTACTCTCTCGCAAATCGCGAGGACGCACTTCAGTACGCGATGCAATTTGCCCGAGACATGGAGCCGGAGCTGGCAGATAGATTTGTTGCGATGTGGGTCAACGAACTGACTCTGGATTACACGGAGCGAGGTCGCGAAGCCGTTCGACGATTGTTAAGCGAAGGCTTCGAAAAAGGCATTATTCCGAATAAAGTACCGATCGAATTTGTGGAATAGCTGGTTGGATTGAATAGATATTGTCGGAAGCTGGGGTGTGCGCGGTGATTTTGTTAGCCACCCCGCCCAGAAGGAGTAGCTTATCACCGCGCACATCATCGGCCTCAAGTACAAAAAACCAAGCTCCTCCCAAAGCTTGATTATCGCCCTTCCGTGTAGCAACGCCGCCGCTCGGCGATACGTCTGCGCTCCCGCGCCGTAAAGCTCCACGGAAAAAGGACTAGTACCTGTCGCCGACATGAGGACCCTGTGAATTTTTGGTTATCAACCCGGTCGGCTGCGATTCTTGAGTTTGTTAGAATTTTCAAGTGCCTTGTAAGTGCCGCCGGTAGCCTCTAACTTATTCTAATAAAGGCACCTTACACCATATGCAGGAAAGTTTGCAACAGGAAAGTAGTTGGACTTTATAGTGGAGCCTGCATTTGCTCGGGTTGGCAACATGAGGTTTTTGTTCGGCATCTGAGGAGATGCTATTGCGCGACGCGCCTTACAATCACACTTTTTCAGGTTAGCTAATGAAGAATCACTACTTTAAAAAGACCGTCTCATTTGTTTCGCTTCTAATGGCGATTTTTACAAGCTCACTATGCGTTTTTGGTCAAACCGATGCGGGCACCTTAAGCCAGGCAGAGACCGACAAAATTATTGCTCGGTTTACGTCGAAGGAAGCTGAGTTTCGCCGTGCACTGAACTCCTACTCGTTTAAACGCGATGCCCTTATGCAAAGCATCGGGATGGGTGGACAGGTGATGGGTGAATATCATCGCGTCTCTACATTTACTTTTGACGATCAGGGAAACCGCTACGAGAAGATCAGTTTTTTCCCAATGTCGTCGATGCCTGAAATTACTCAAGAGGACATTGATGACCTTGGCGGCGTAGACCCCTTCGCCCTCGAACCCGCGAAGTTGAATCTCTACAACATTCGTTATGCCGGTAAGGAGAAGATTGACGATCTCAACCTTTATATCTTCGATGTCTCTCCAAAAGTAATGCCCGATCCCAAGAAAATTAAAGAACGGCTTTTTTCTGGGCGCATTTGGGTAGACGATCAGGACCTTCAGATCGTCAAAACCAAGGGCAAGGGTGTTCCAGAAACGAAGGCGAATAAATTTCCAATCGTGGAGACTTATCGAGAACACATCGACGGTAAATTCTGGTTTCCAACTTACTCTTACGCAGACGAGGAACTTATTTTCGACA
>QHXL01000624.1:3573-4945 GCA_003222935.1 Acidobacteriota bacterium | reverse complement strand
GTCGCGTTTTAGCAAACCTTCGAGCACATACTTGTCGCCTACGTCAGTTCTCACAAGTTCGACTCCGCGCGAACGAAGCGCGATCTCCAAACCGATGTTACTCATGACCGTGGCAACGACCGCGTTCTCCTTCAGCGCGCCCTTGTTTAAGAAGTGATTCGCCAGAACCCACAGCGTCGCATCTCCATCTACGAAGTTGCCTTTCTGGTCCACAAAGAGTGAGCGATCCGCATCGCCATCGAACGCGACTCCAAGGTCCGCTCGTTCCTGGATGACCTTCTCCTGCAACGACTCAATGTGCAGTGAGCCGCAATTCAAATTGATGTTGCGACCATCCGGATTGACGTTGATAGCAATTACTTTTGCGCCGAGAGTTTCAAAAAGCTGCGGAGCGAGATGTGAACTCGCTCCATTCGCGCAATCGAGAACGACAGTCAGTCCTTCCAGGTTTAATCCTTTGCCGATCTCCTCGGAAAGAAAACGCAAATACCTTTTTCTGAGTTGCTCCTCGGCGTCAGCGTTCGGAGGATCGCCGGCGACCTTCTCGGTGGGCGAGTCAGGTGAATAAATGTCTGCTTCGATCTTACGCTCAACCGTATCTGCGATCTTTTGTCCAGACGGTGAAAAGATTTTGATGCCGTTGTCGTGATAAGGATTGTGAGAGGCGCTGATAACAACACCTGCATCTGCCTTCAGATCACGCGTGAGAAACGCAACTCCGGGTGTTGGGATTACACCGGCCGACAAACATTTCGCTCCGGCAGCCGAGGCGCCGTTAATCAAGGCCTGCTCTAACCACCCGCCAGACTCGCGCGTGTCGCGTCCAATTATGATCGAAGCTTGTTGGCCGGAAGCTGTTCGCAAGTAACTTGCGAGCGATGATCCAATAGTGGTTGCGGTCGGTGCATCGAGTGGAAACTTACCTGCTTCGCCTCGGATTCCGTCGGTCCCAAAGAGTGATTTCATTTATTGTTCGAATGATTACCTGGATTGGACAAACTTAGCTGGCTTAATTGACTTCAAAACGACCTTTCCTTGCAGTTCGGACGGCAGATCCAGTCTGGGCTCCGCGGCGTCCTTTTCGAGTACTAATTTAATATCTTCTTTTTTAAGGGTTTCCAATAAAACCGCAGGCCCAATAAGACTCACAGTTGCGAGGCCATGCTGAACTTTCATTCCACCAGGCGATGTCACTGAAACATCAGAAAAAGTTTTCTCGACCCGTCTTGCTCCAACCTCAACGTGAACGTCCACATCTGCATCTGCCAGGTCTACTTTTGCGTCTGGTATGTCAAGGGCAACACTAGCCACATCAAATGTTTGCCTCTGTCCTGTCAACCAAACTGTTTCAGTTCTTGCCTTGTCGAGTGCG
>QHXL01000624.1:0-3519 GCA_003222935.1 Acidobacteriota bacterium | reverse complement strand
ACCTTCCGCGACGCTTCCCTCGAGTTTGGGTTCAATCTCGAGTTCCCGTTCGATGATCGGTTCAAGTCGTACGGTTACTGCGCCCGGCAAAAACCGATCGACCTTCACGCCCTGTGGTAATGATAGTTGAGCCTTTTCAGCTAGACGCAAAACCCGCTCGCCGGCTCGTTGGTCGGTGATGTCGATTGTGGCGACCAGGTCGGGTGCATGGAGGCGATCTAACTTGCTCCGACTTCCCGTCAGCGTAACGTCAATTGTCTTTGGCGGATCGTTACTGATCTCGAGCGACTGTGGCCTCACAAAGTTTAGTTGAACGTTGACATGAGTTGTAACGGGTTCGTTTTGACTGGTGACAACCAGCCACAACACCAACGCGATCGCCAGCGATAAGAGTTTCAAACTCCAGTCTTCAACAAAAACTCTCCGTACAAACTTCTCGACACCACTTGGTGCGCGTACTGGTTCTGCTGAAACTTCGTCAACGTCTTGAAAAGGCATCTCTTTTTAGAAGACTAAATCGGCGCTATCTCTTCGGCTTCATTTTCAGTTTCAGCGAGCTTCTGTTGTTCCTTCTCTTTCCTCGACTGAACATCTAACGCGTCGAAGATCGCCTGGCGTAACTTGGTGGCATCAAGACCTCTTCGGATTTCACCAGCCTTCACAAAGGAAATCAGACCCGTCTCTTCCGACACCACTACGGCGACGGCGTCGGTGTCTTCAGTGACGCCAAGTGCGGCGCGGTGCCGCGTTCCCAGGTCTTTTGAGAGTCTAGGATTCAGAGTCAGGGGAAGAAAACACGAAGCAGCCGCTACCCGGTGTCGACGAACGACGACCGCGCCATCGTGAAGTGGACTTGCCGGATTAAAAATACTGACCAGTAAATCGTAACTGAGCTCGGCGTCTAGTTTGACTCCGCCATCAGTTACGTTCTTCAAGCCGACATTTCGTTCGATGACGATCAACGCGCCAGTTTTCATTGATGCCAGCGTTGTTGCTGCCAAGATTACTTCGTCATAAATGCCTTCGCCAAACTGACCTCCATGCGCTCGAGTGAGCGGCATGCGAAAGCGGTTACCGAAAGTAATGAGTGCTTGTCTGATTTCCGACTGGAACAAGACGATGATTGCGATACCAATGTAGAACAGTCCGTTACTGAGCACGAACTCGAGGGTCGCAAATTCTTGTTTGACGGAAAGCCAGTAGAAGAAAACCAGGACTGCAATTCCTGCAGTCATGGGTGCTGCGCGTGTGCCACGCAACAACTTGAGGACTCCATACACAAGTAAAAAGACGAAAACGATGTCCGCGATACTTCGCGGTTCAACGATACGTCTCAAATACTCGTTGTATGGCAGTAGCAGTAGCATCTCGACTTATAAATTGTTCGGGCCGAATCGCGGCTTTTCAGTAGCAAGTTAGTTTCTCCAAACTCGCTGAAATCCCCGGGTTCTTAAACAGCCTGACTTGAAAGTTCTTTTGGAGTTACTGCTTGATCACCTCGGGCTGCTTCAAGGAAGATCATCTCCACCTTTGGTTCTGCTTTCTTAATCCGTTCTTCAACTTCCTCGATCGTTTGTACGATCTGTTCTGTCCTCAAATCGTCGCGCATCTTGACGTGTGCGTTGATCAAGATCTGCTTTGGCGCCAGGTGCATCGTCAATAGCTCGACGAGTCGGTCGACATTTGGGTGACTCTCAATAGCCTTGCTGATCGCCTGGACTGACTTTGCATTTGCTGCCTCGCCTAACAATAAAGCGCGAGATGTGCGTGCCAGAACAAAAGCGACAATTGCGAGTACAAATCCGATCAGGATAGACGCGACGCCATCCCAGTAAGCTCCAGCTGCGCCTCCCACCTGGTAATCCGTAAGTACCAGACCAGTGCCGGCGATCAATATCCCGAGGAGTGCAGCCGAGTCTTCAAATTCGATAAAGGTCAAACCTTCGTGGTGAGCCTCGCGAACTTCCTGAAAAATAGCCAGTCCAATCGAGCCCGATTCAAGCACGAACGAAATGCCCAGTACCCAATACGCCCACTTTAAATTTGTTGGCGCATGTGGGTGTGCGAGCTTAACGATGCCTTCATATATGGCGTAGGTCGCACCGACGCCAAAAATAAAGATCGCGGCTATGAAAGACCAGAAGAACCGTTCTTTACCGAATCCGAAAGGATGTTTGCTCGAAGCTGGTCGTTTGTAGAACCTGAGACCGAGCAACAGAAAGACCTGATTGGTCGTGTCAGCAACCGAGTGGAGGGCTTCAGCCATCATGCCGGAAGAGCCCGTAATGAGTGCTGCAATCAGCTTAAGAATCGAGATCAATCCGTTGGCAAAGAGCGCCCCCAGGACAGCCAGCATACAGAATTCCTTCGGATACGAAGAGTGACAGTTCTAATCGGATTATCGCGAAAAACCGCAGTACTGGCAATGGTGAGGTATTTCTGAGTAAGACGACTAAGAGGGCATTTCTTGGGACGATTTGATAAAAGGATGAGTACTAAGCTGGCTGACGACTAGGGTTGTTACTGCGTTTCTTCCGTTTTAACTTCCCGTTTTGCAGAAAACCCACCAACTCTCCATTCTTTCCCACGACAGCCAGTGAGCCGATGCCATTCCGTTTCATCAACTCCTGTGCGTAATCGAGCGATGCATGGGGTTCAACAAAAAACCGCGGTGCGATTGGACGCATAACATCCGCAGCCCTGGTTGAATGCCAGCGATCTCGCGGCAATGACTTCAAATCCTCGAGTGAAAGAATTCCGTGCAGCTGATGCTCCCGGGCAACGGGAAATGCTACCTGACGATGCAAGGGTAAAACCGTGTCGATCAAGTGACTAATTAATAACTCCGGCTCAATTGAAAACGGCGCCGACATCGCTTCACGCACTATCTGCCGCACCTGTTCACGAGAATGCTTCACCACGCTGTACGCAGCGTCGAATAGAAACAGTCCGACCAGGACTGACCAGAGACCCATGAAATACGAACGAAAGTTTGGCGCCACCACCATGTACACGCCGAAGATGATCAGAATCGCCGCGATTAACATTCCGCAGATTCCTGCGAGACGAGTGGCCTCACGAATCTTTCCAGTTCGTCGCCATAAGATTGCTCGCAATACCCGGCCGCCATCCAGCGGGTATCCGGGAAAGAGATTGAAGACAGCCAGGAGTAGATTGCCTGCGCTAATAAGAAGTAGAACTCCAGCCGCGGTTTGATAACCAAGCTTCACCGCCGGCAACATCAATACAAAGGTGATGGCCGCAAATAAGAAACTCGCCGCTGGTCCAGCCACGGCGATGCGAAACTCGGCGCCGGGACTTTCCGGTTCGTTGCGCAAACGCGCTAGCCCACCAAATGGGTGAAGCACTATCTCTTCAATCTCAATTCCTTCCGCACGGGCCATCAATGCGTGCGAAAGTTCGTGACCAAAAACCGAAAGGAAAAGACCAAGCGTAGTTATCACCGCAAGAATCCAAGCCGCAACTTCACTGACCGGCAATAACTTCACACTGCCCACG
>QHXL01000096.1 GCA_003222935.1 Acidobacteriota bacterium | reverse complement strand
AACGTTACCGTGAACTCCATCAACGACAATCCAGACGCGGGGGACGACTCAACTTCAACGGACGAAGACACACCCGTCACGGTTGATGTTGTCGCCAACGACACGGATGCGGATGGTGATGCCCGGACACTCCAAAGTGTCGGCACCGCTGCACACGGCTCGGTCTCAATCGTTGCTGGCCAGGCGCAGTACATACCCAATAACAACTTCCACGGTACCGACAGCTTTACCTATGTCGTCGCCGATGGGCATGGTGGTACTGACACTGGCACAGTCAATGTCAACGTTAACTCTATCAATGACAATCCAAACGCGGCGGACGATTCTGCTTCAACCAACGAAGATAATTCGCTAACGGTTGATGTTGTGGCCAACGACACAGACATCGACGGCGACGCGCGCACGCTACAAAGCGTCGGCACCGCCGCACATGGTTCAGTCTCAATAGTTGCCGGTCAGGCGCAGTACGTACCCACTAGCAACTACCACGGAACCGATAGCTTTACCTACGTCGTCGCTGATGGACATGGCGGCAGTGACACTGGCACAGTCAATATCACTGTCAATCCCGTCAACGATAGTCCTTTAGCGAACGGTCAAACAGCTAGCACATCAGGTAACACACCGGTCAGCATGTCGCTGAGTGGTAATGATGTGGAAACCAGTTCGGCCAATCTCATCTATCAGGTGACTGTCAATCCCGCACACGGCTCACTGACCGGTAGTGGCGCTAATCGCACTTACACGCCGGCACTCAACTACAGTGGCCCGGACAGCTTTAAGTTCACGGTTACTGATACAGGTGACGGCTCGGCTCCAGCGCTGACGAGTTCAGCAGCCACCGTCTCGATTACAGTCAACGACACGATCAATCCACTGGTGTCGGCACCAGCCAACGTCACACTGGGTACTGGTCCAGGAGCGACGAGCTGCAGTCTCTTTATCAGTGACGGCACGCTCGGCACGGCTTCAGCCAGCGACAACTCCGGCGTGGTCAGCCTCGAACGCACAGGTGTTCCGGCGGGTAACGTCTTCCCGGTGGGCACTACTATCATTACCTACACAGCCACTGACGCTGCCGGTAACATTGCTCATGTAACTCAGACAGTAGTCGTTAACGACACAACGCCACCCTCGTTGACGGCGCCTGCGCCAACAACAGCCACAGCCAACAGTAGTGGCCAGGCGGCGGTTCCCAATGTGGTTGCGGGTGCAACGGCGAGTGATTTGTGTGGGGCGGTGTCGGTAACGCAAAGCCCGGCAGCCGGTACGCTGGTTGGGGTCGGCACACATACCATCCCACTGACGGCAACAGATGCGGCCGGTAACACACGTACGGCGACGACTACCTTTACGGTTAACTCGGGTGGATCGATTACGTTTACGCTGACTGCTTCGCCAACGTCAGTGCAGAAGGGCCGCGAAGCTACCTTAACGGCAACGTATCTCAATCAAACGAGCTCGAATAAGACAGTAACGTCTCAGTTGAGCTACAGCGGAGAGTGTGGAAGCGCGTCCATCGGGAATATTGGTCCAGTCACGGTTCCTGCTGGAGGTCAAAACACTGCGAGCTATCTGTTCGATGTGCCGAAGTGTACTGGCATCTACACAATCAAACTCGAGTCGTTCGTGAACGGAGCGTCAATCGGAAGCACGACAACGACTTTGACGGTTACCAAAGATAACAGTAAGAAATAGCGGTTCCAATGTCCGATATGCTTTAGCTTGTCGTGACTTGATTTAGTGCCATCTGGGCTGTCATCAGAGTCACGACAAGCTCAAGCATATCGGACATCTGATCTGCCCAGTCTTATTCAGTGGAGACTAACTCTTCCTTGTTGATTGCCGCGTGCAACGTGTGCCATGGCAACGTTGCACACTTCACTCTCACCGGAAACTCACGGACGCCTTCAAAAATTCTGAGGTTGCCCAATTCTTCCGGAGTCTCACTATCATCAGTGACCATCAAGTGAAATCCCTTGAAGAGATCTTCAACTTGTTGTTTGCTCTTCCCTTTAACCGCCTGCGTCATCATGCTCGCAGACGCTTTCGAGATCGCACACCCCGACCCTTCAAACGAGACATCTTTCACTTCGTCGTTCACTAGATCGAGATAGATGGTTAACTGATCGCCGCAGAGTGGGTTGTGCCCCTCGGCCGTGTGAGTTGGTGATTCTATCTTGCGGAAGTTACGAGGCTTCTTGTTATGGTCGAGGATAACTTGTTGGTAAAGCTCACTTAGTTCGGACATAGATTATCTAAAATTTACGATTTCAGATTTCAGATTGGTCAATACGACAGGACAATCTGCAATCTGCAATCTGAAATCTTCATTCTGCAATCAACTAAAGATCTCTATAACCTTCTCAATCGTCTGCGCCAGCACATCAATCTCTTCCTTTGTATTGTAGAAAGCAAACGATGCTCGCGCTGTGGCCGGGACATTGAACCGCTGCATCACCGGTTGCGCGCAATGATGACCAGCACGAACGGCAATGCCTTCCTGATCCAGAATCGTGCCGATGTCGTGCGGGTGAATGTCGTCGATCACAAACGACAACACGCTGGCTTTGTGCTTGGCCGTTCCGATTATTCTCACACCTTCGATAGCCGACACACGTTCTGTTGCGTATCGCAACAACTCCGCTTCGTAAGCAGCAGCCTCCTGGCGACCAATACTGTTCAGATAATCAATCGCCGCCCCCAGCCCGATTTGTGATGCAATGGCGGGCGTCCCCGCTTCTAGTTTATTTGGCAGATCCGCGTAGGTAGTTTTCTCAAATGTGACGGTCCTGATCATATCCCCGCCACCCTGAAAAGGATTCATCCGCTCCAGCAACTCGGCTTTGCCATAAATGATTCCGCTTCCTGTCGGCGCGTACATCTTGTGACCGGAAAAAACATAGAAGTCACAATCAAGATCCTGAACGTCCACCGGCATGTGCGGCGCACTCTGGGCTCCATCGATAAGTACCGGAACTCCGTACTTGTGCGCTTGAGCGATCATTTCCTTAATGGGATTGATTGTGCCCAGCGCATTGGAGACATGCGTGACGCCCACCAACTTCGTGCGTTCGTTTAGCAGTCCCTCGTACTCATCAATCAACAGCTCGCCCGCATCATTCATTGGAATGACACGCAGTCGCGCACCTTTTTCTTCACACAGCATTTGCCACGGAACAATGTTGGCGTGATGTTCCATGGCCGAGATGATGATCTCGTCACCTGCGTCAATAAACTTCCGACCGTAGCCGTGCATTACGAGGTTAATTCCCTCGGTCGCGCCGCGCACAAAGATGCACTCGCGTGACTCACGCGCGTTGATAAATCTCTTTACCTTCTCACGGGCACCTTCGTAGGCCGTCGTCGCGCGTTGACTCAAATAGTGAACGCCACGATGAATGTTTGAGTGTTCCTGTTCGATGTAAACGCTGCCGCGATCGATTACAACCTGCGGCACTTGAGATGACGCACCGTTATCGAGATAAACCAGCGGCTTGCCATTCACCTTTTGATGAAGCACAGGAAAGTCCGCCCGAATGCGCTCGACATTCCAGGGGCCTTCAACCGGAGGGGATACGACTGTGTCTACTGCTGTAACTATTCTTTCACTCACGATTGCAACCAATAATTATTGCGCCTTTAGATTCAGAGGGAAAAACCCGAGGGAGATAATTGCAACAGTCATAATCAGTAGTGATCTACTAGACTCATAACTGTCCCCTGTCGAAAGTTTAGCCCTGCACCTCCAGCCTCGCGTGTAGCTGGTTCATTACCGCTTCGTCAAGTTCTTTCCTGATCGACTCAATCTCAATTTTGCCGATCACTTCTTCTGCAAACCCATAGGTCAAGAGACTCTTGCCCAGGTCAGGATTGATCCCGCGTGCTTGCAGGTAGAACAATTCATCTTGATCAAGTTGGCCGACCGCTCCATGAGCACATTTCACATCGTCCGCGTAAATCTCCAACTGCGGCTTTGTATCTACACGAGCCTGCGGCGACAACAGCAAGTTTTTATTAGTCTGCAACGCGTCCGTCTTCTGAGCGCCCTCACGAACAAACACTTTGCCGTTGAAAACTGCGCGTCCATTGCCATCCAGGATGCCTTTGTAAAGTTGATGACTGTTGCAATACGGAACCTTGTGATCGATCAGGGAATGTGTGTCTGAATGTTGATCGGGTCCAACGACGTATAGTCCATCAACCCAACACTCGGAGCCTTCATGGTCCATCACCACCGACACATCATGCCGGGCCAGCTTAGCGCCGAGGTTGATCGCGGTTGAGTTGTAGCTACTTCCCTTCCCCAATTCCGCAGACGTCGTTCCCACGTGGATGGCGTTCCGACCTTCTCGTTGCAGCCGAACATGCTGCAATCGAGCACCATCCTTCAGCACCACTTCGACCACCGAATTGGTGAAGTAGCTTTGCTCACCACGTGCTACAAAACTTTCAATCAACTTCGCCGAACTGTTCTCCTCGGCCACCACCAAAACACGAGGTAACGTCATCTGGCTAGACGCACCGGTATCCGTGATGTACGTGATTTGAAGCGGTGTTTTAAGCGCCACGTTTTTCGGGATCAAGACAAACAGTCCAGACTGCAGAAACGCAGTGTTGAGAGCGGTAAGTCCCTGGTCGTGATAGGTGGCGCTGCGTGCGAGATCATCGCGTACGATTTTGCTGTAGCGAGCATCGGTTGTCGCATTGAAAAGATCGAGGACAACAACGTCGCCCAGGTCGTTCGTCTGCGATAACTCAGGGCGAAATTCACCATTGACCAGAACAACGTGACTGGCAGCTGTTTCGGGATAAGAAAAACGGTTGGCGTCTTCAACAGTTAAGTCCGCCCGGACAGCTAACGGTAGAAAATTCTCCTTAGCTGCCGAAGCAAGGTTGGTATATTTCCACTCTTCATCCTTTACCGTCGGATAACCCAGTACTTCGAAACGATCCATCGCGCTTTCGCGCACGAGTTCGACCCATGCAACCGAGGGCTTAGCCTTTCGCATTGACTGGAAAGCGGATTGGTAATTGTTTTGTGGCTTAGCTAGTTCAGTAACCATTTCTAATTTGCCGGAGCAGCCGCTCCACTTCCTTGAAGATCAGCCTTAACGATCCAATCGTAGCCCTTCTCCTCGAGTTCGAGGGCCAACTCTTTTCCGCCTTCGCGAACAATGCGTCCGTTGGCTAAGACATGAACAAAGTCTGGAACGATGTAGTTCAGCAAACGTTGATAGTGGGTTACCACGATGATGGCGTTTTCCGGACCTTGCAATTGATTTACACCACCCGCAACAACGCGTAACGCGTCGATGTCTAAACCTGAGTCTGTTTCGTCCAACACGGCGAGCTTAGGCTCGAGCACTGCCATCTGAAGTATTTCGTTCCGCTTCTTTTCGCCCCCGGAAAAACCTTCGTTAACCGAACGCGTCATAAAGCTGGCATCCATCTCGACAACCTTGGCGCGCTCTTTCAGCAAGTCTTTAAACTCGAGTGGATCCAGTTCGTCACGACCGAAATGTTTCTGCTTTTCGTTGTAGGCCAGTCGCAAAAACTGCGCATTGGATACACCCGGAATTTCAATTGGGTACTGAAAAGCCATGAACACACCTTCGCGCGCGCGTTCATCCGGCGCCATATCAAGTAAATTCCGCCCCTCGTACAACACTTCGCCTGCGGTCACTTCATAATCCGGGTGTCCGGCAAGAACCTTTGCGAGCGTAGATTTTCCGGAGCCGTTCGGCCCCATGATCGCGTGAACTTCGCCTTTTTTAATCGTGAGATCGAGGCCTTTAAGAATTTCATTCCCATCGATCGCTGCATGTAAATTCCGAATCTCTAACATTATGAAATCTTCTCCAACTACCCGACACTTCCTTCAAGTTTCAGTCCCAGCAGACGCGTAGCTTCTACCGCGAATTCCATCGGCAACTGAAGGAAAACGTCCTTGCAGAAACCATTAATGATTAGCGATACCGCATCTTCTGAAGAGATGCCGCGTTGCTGTAAATAAAAAAGTTGCTCTTCACTTATCTTCGAAGTCGAAGCTTCGTGTTCGACACTTGAGCTGTCGTTCATCACTTCGATGTAAGGGAAGGTGTTTGCCCCGCTGCTCGATCCAATCAACATCGAATCGCACTGCGTATAGTTTCGCGCGTTCTCCGCTTTCGGCATGACCTTAACCAGGCCGCGATAGCTGTTGTTTGATCTCCCGGCGGCAATGCCCTTCGAAATAATCGTCGAACGAGTGTTCTTGCCAAGGTGAATCATCTTCGTGCCGGTGTCGGCCTGCTGCGCGTGGTTAGTTAGCGCAACCGAGTAGAACTCACCAATCGAGTTGTCGCCCTGCAAGATGCACGAAGGATATTTCCAGGTAATCGCCGATCCTGTTTCAACCTGGGTCCATGAAATTTTTGAGTTTCGACCGGCGCACTTACCGCGCTTGGTTACGAAGTTATAGATACCCCCACGGCCTTCTTCATCACCGGCATACCAGTTCTGCACCGTCGAGTATTTGATCTGTGCGTCGTCCAGCGCGATGAGTTCAACGACTGCCGCATGCAACTGATTCTTGTCGAACTTGGGAGCGGTACAGCCCTCCAGATACGAAACATGAGAACCTTCTTCAGCGACGATCAGCGTTCGCTCAAACTGTCCCGACTCAGAATTGTTAATGCGGAAGTAGGTCGACAATTCCATCGGACAACGAACGCCTTTTGGAATAAAGCAAAAACTTCCGTCGGAGAATACTGCGCTGTTCAAAGCAGCAAAGAAGTTGTCGTTCGTCGGCACTACCGAGCCAAGGTATTTCTGTATGAGTTCTGGATAGTCTTTGATTGCTTCGGTGAACGAACAGAAGATCACTCCGTGCTTCTTCAGTTTTTCTTTGTAGGTTGTCGCGACCGAAACCGAGTCAAAAACAGCATCGACGGCAACGCCAGCCAGTTGTTTCTGTTCGGTTAGCGGGATGCCGAGCTTCTCAAACGTCTTCAGCAATTCCGGATCGACTTCATCAAGACTCGCCAGGGTCGGCTTTTGTTTCGGGGCGCTGTAGTAAATGATGTCCTGGTAGTCGATCGTGGGATACTTGAGATTCGGCCAATGCTTAGGCTCAGTCATCGTCAGCCAATGACGATAGGCTTTAAGCCGGAACTCCAACATCCACGCCGGTTCGTTCTTCTTTTGGGAGATCACGTGGATCGTGTCTTCTGTCAGACCACGAGGAATAACATCCGACTCGATGTCTGTAACAAAGCCGTATTTGTATTCTTTGTTGCCCAGGAACTCTGCAGTACTCATGATCTAATTATGACTCGACCTTCCATTGAAACTTTTACGCACCCATCGAGGGGGTATCTGATCGCTTGACCCCGTGAATTTGATGAAGCGCCGCGTCGACATTCGCTTCGGTTCCCAGGAGTTGTGACAGCGTGATCTCTGCAAGGGCGTTGTCGACAATCTGGTGTAACTCAACTATCACGGGTCGGATACCACAGTCACCCGTGTGAATGCAGGCGTCCAGGACTCCTGCGTAACTCTTGCAGTGCGACTCGGCTGGCTCGCCTTCGAGTACCCGGATAACCTGGTTCAAGTGAATTTCCGAGGACAGACGTGCCAATGTGTAGCCGCCCTTGGTGCCTCGGGTTGACTGAACTAAACCAGCTTTACTGAGAATCCACATCAACTTGCCGGCATTCGCACTCGAAATTCCCTCTTGCCCAGCGATTTGAGACAGAGTTAGCGACTCGCCCGTTGTCTGTGCGCGGGCAAGCTGGAGCAAACATCTCAAGCCGTATTCTTCTTGTGCTGAAAGCTTCATACCGGTCGCTTAACGATCTCTAAATTATTCACTGGCCGCATCTTAAGTCATACCTTACTTTTAAGTCAAGATTGCAGACAATGTCCGATAAACTTCAGTTTGTCGTGATCTGGATTAGTGCAATCTCGCAATAAGAGTCACGACAAACTAAAGTTTATCGGACATTGGGATTTACAGTTTGAAGTCGAAGTCGAGGTAGCCGGCGACGCGAACGGGTTTGCCGCTAACCATTGTCGGTGGGAAGATCCAGCCCTTGGCAGCGTCTTCTGCTGCCCTTCTGAGGAGTGTGGGGCCTTCAGAGTTAGTAACCCAAACTTTGCCGTTCTCATCAACAATCGCAAAAACCCTGACAGTTCCAGCCACGCCGGTTGTCTTTGCTACCGCAGGATAGCTGGGTGTGACTCGTTTGGTTTCCTTGCCGTTAAGGGAGCCTGAGCTTATCAGTTTTGGTTCGGGGCCTTCAGTAGAGGCAGCATTCGAAGCGGTTGAAGTGACAGGTTGGGAACCGGTATTCGTTGTATTTTGGGTTTGTTCTGCCGGTTTCGGGGAAAAAGGATTTGGGATTCGCGCGGTCATCGCATCGAGCACCGCCGGTCTGCCAATTGACGCAACTTGAACTTGAGAAGACGCCAGCTTCTCTCGAACTGCTACATATTCGCCCTGCCACTTTTCGCGATCGGCGCCTTCACGAGCAAGTGAAAGTCGAAGTCCCAACACGTCTTCCTGTAGCGCCAATGCTTCGTAAGAACGTCCTGAGTCGCCACTAATCTCCTTTGCCTGGGCAACGACACGCTCTAACAGCACCCGGACTCGATCGAGGTCGGTATTCGCCTCAACTGGCAAATTCCCATCACTCGGGTTGATTCCAAAAGTTCGGTATCTTGAAAGGTGTGTGCGGATTCCGTTTATGGTCTGACCGACCATCGCAAAGTAGGTGCGGATCGATTCGTCGTTCTGCGTTTTACGAGCGGCGAAACTCTCCTCCAGAAGCGTCTGTGCTCGCGCGTAGTTTCCCTCTTCGAGATAAACCCCGATGAGCATCAAGGTGGTCACATTTCGCAGCGCCACGTCGTTAGCTGACACCCGAATGTTTTCGAGATCTGTAGCAGCTGTTTGCAGCTGATGGGCCGCCGCCAGGGCTCTAGCCCGTTCGATTCGGCGCAGGACTGGGTTCACCTGAGTCGAGTCCTCGACAGGAGCGGCTGAATCAGGCGTTGAAGACGAGGAAGCCGTAACTACTGGACTGTCTGTTTTAACTGCTGTGGATTGTGTCGCAGAGGGTGCAGGTGTGCTGGTAACGGGCGTCGGAGACGACTGGGCGACCGCACCCATTGCGGCGGTTAGAATTAAAACTGTCGGGAGAATTACACTGGTGTCTAGCCGGAAAGAAAAAAGCGTCAAATCACTGAACTCCTAAAACACAAAAGCGAGCATACAAGCTCGCTTAATCATTGGAACGAAATCGACATATTCATTATGGCCGCTCAAGACTGATGAGGCAAGCGGCCTAATGTTGCATTTTGACTGTATTTGGCGGGGTAGCTACTTTGGCGAGTTCAGACTCGTAATAATCTTCTCCCGAAATACCCTTGCATCGCGCTTGATCACTGTTTCATTAAGTGTCAACAACTTCCGGTTCTGCATGACCATTCTGCCATTGATCATCACACTTTCCACGTCGGAAGCCTTAGTCGCGTAAACCAAATCAGAATAAATGTTGTAAAGGGGAATTTGATTAAGCGCATCGCGTTCGATCATGAGGAGGTCCGCGCGCTTCCCTTTCTCGAGTGACCCAACCTGGTCCTCGAGGTGCAAGGCCTGGGCGCCGCGAATAGTCGCGAGCTCAAATGCCTGTTGAGCGGAGATTACCTTTGGGTCGCCACTGAACACTTTGTGTAGTTTCGCGACTGTGTCCATCTCCTCCCACATATTCAAATCATTGTTCGAGGCTGCGCCGTCAGTGCCCAAACCAATAAGTACTCCGCTGGTTATCATCCTGGGAACCGGAGCAACTCCAGAAGCTAACTTCATATTCGACTGTGGATTGTGAACGACTCCGACCCGACGTTGACTCAAAATCTCTATGTCGTTTCCTTCAGGCCAAACCATGTGAGCAATGATCACACGTTCGTTGAGAAAGCCAATCCGGTCGAGATAAGCAACAGGCGACGCCTTCTTATCTCGCAGGCTGTCGTCCACTTCACGTTTCGTTTCCGAGACGTGTGTGACGATGGGAGCCCCCGTTCGATCAGAAAATGCACGCACGGCTCTCAGGTGCTCTTCCGAAACCGTGTAAGGCGCGTGCGGTGCAATTGCGGCAACAATCAGATCGTGGCCTTTCCACCGCGCGACAAACTTTTCAACGTAAGCCATTGCTTCAGCGTTGGTCTTATTGTCGGCCACGGGAAAGTCGATAACAGTCTCACCTAAAACACCTCGGACACCGGCCTTCGCAGTTTCATCCGCGATCGCATCTTCGAAGTAGTACATGTCGCAGTACGTCGTCGTGCCGCCGCGAATCATTTCGGCGAGTCCGAGTCGGGTGCCGACGCGAACGAACTCTTCGGTCACATTCTTTGCTTCTGCTGGAAAGATGTACTTCGTCAGCCATTCCTGTAGATCGAGATCGTCCGCAAGCCCACGGAAGAGAACCATCGGAATGTGTGAATGACCGTTAATCAACCCCGGCGTGAT
>QHXL01000095.1:2126-8836 GCA_003222935.1 Acidobacteriota bacterium | reverse complement strand
GCTGTTGCGTGATTTCTACCTGGCGGGTGGAAGGATCGTAGTTGGAGAACTTCAGAGTCGGGAAGAAATTCTTAGATTACCCGAGAACCTGATTTTCAATTGCACCGGTTTGGGCGCAAGAAAATTAGTGGGAGACCAATCGCTCGGTCCCGTTCGCGGTCAACTCGAAATCCTCCTGCCACAACCGGAGATTGACTACTGCTACCTGGGTTGGAATGGTTACATGTTTCCCCGTCGGGATGGTGTTGTGTTGGGAGGAACGTTCGAACACGATGATTGGAACCTCCAGCCTGATGCCAACACCACAACTCGAATCCTCAACGATCACGCCGAGCTCATGAGAAAAATGAAACGTTAGAAATCAGCCGCAGATAAACGCAGAAAGACGCAGATCCGAACAATAAGAGTCGACCTTTTCACTCATTCTGATCTGGGTTTTTCTGCGTTTATCTGCGGCTGATTTTTGACTCTTGCCACTTAGGGTTTATCGCAACGATAATCTGGCTTCCACAAGACAGGCACAAATGCTGTTCGCAAAAAGCTATTCTCTTAAAACTTATAGGACAAATAAATGATGAGACCCCGTACTCAGAAACTATTCTTCATTCTGTTCGCAGTTCTGTTCTTGACCGCTTCACTTACCGCTCAAACGCTTCCTAACGAAACACCCGAAAGGTTCGAACCGACGTACCACGGTTTTGACTACACACGGCGGGAAGTAATGATTCCGATGCGCGACGGAGTGAAACTTTACACAGTCGTGCTTGTTCCGAAAGGCGCACAGCGTGCTCCGATTCTCCTGACACGAACGCCTTACGATGCCGCATCATTAACTACTCACACGAACAGTTCACATCTGGGACCAAGTCTCGAAGGTTACGACAACGCCACCGATGTGATCGTCGAAGGTGGTTACATCCGGGTGGTTCAGGACATTCGTGGCAAGTACGGCTCAGAAGGCGAGTACGTCATGAACCGTCCACTGCGTGGACCTTTGAATCCCACCACAGTCGATCACGCAACCGACACCTACGACACAATCGATTGGCTAGTCAAAAACATTCCTGAAACCAACGGCAAGGTCGGAATCCTCGGTATCTCCTACGACGGCTTTCTTCCCCTGATGGCGCTTTTTAATCCGCATCCAGCACTTAAAGTTTCCGTGCCGATGAATCCAATGGTTGATGGCTGGAGAGGCGACGACTGGTTTCACAACGGCGCGTTTCGCCAGCAGGGAATGAGTTACATCTACGATCAGCAAGCGACGCGCAGAAACGAGATCAAGTGGTGGACGAGTCACTTAGACGACTACGACATGTTTATGGAAGCAGGTTCGGCAGGAGAACTCGGTCGACTTCGTGGACTCGAACAGGTCGGCTTCTGGCGCAAGATTCTCGAGCACCCGGCTTATGACTCCTACTGGCAAGAACAAGCAGTCGATAAGCTGTTGGCAAAGGAACCGCTCAAGGTACCGGTGATGCTGGTCCACAGTCTCTGGGATCAGGAAGACATCTATGGCGACATCGCCGTCTATAAAGCAATCAAACCCAAAGACAGAAACAACGACATGGTCTACATGGTGCTTGGCCCATGGCACCACGGTCAGGAGATTCGCGAGGGCAGTTCGTTGGGCGCCATTAAGTTTGGCAGCGACACCGCACTCTATTTCCGACAGGAGATCCTTCGTCCCTTTCTTGATCACTATCTGAAAGACAGCGCTCCCGGGATGGAGATCGCGCCCATAACAGCTTTCGAAACTGGAACGAACAAATGGTACCGGCTTCCGAGTTGGCCGGCCGGTTGTCCATCAGGATGTACCGTGAAGCCTACGCCGCTTTACCTGAATGCAGGACTTGCAGTTGGCTTCTCCACGCCAAAGGCGGGTGACCCTGAGTTTGCGGAGTACATCTCAGACCCGTCGAAACCAGTCCCCTATCGAGCCAGGCCGATTGACGCAACTACGTGGCGACAGTGGCTGGTCGACGATCAACGTGAACAGTCCGGACGGCCAGATGTACTAGCCTTCAAGTCGGAAGTTCTGAAAGCTCCGGTGAAGATAAGTGGTGAGTCAATCGTGAACCTGGTCGCTTCCACCTCGGGCTCCGACTCCGACTGGGTTGTCAAATTGATCGATCTGTACCCTGACGAAGTCTCCGCTCAACCAAACATGGGTGGTTACCAGTTGATGATTTCAGCAGACGTGCTGCGGGGTCGGTACCGGGAAGGATTCGAAACCGCGAAACCGATAACACCGAACACGCCGCTGAAATATCGCTTCGTGCTTCCTACCGCCAACCATGTGTTCTTGCCTGGACACCGGATCATGGTCCAAATACAGTCGAGCTGGTTCCCTCTCTACGATCGCAATCCACAGACGTTTGTTAAGAACATGTTCTGGGCCAAACCCGAGGACTACAAGAAGGCGACACAACGGATCTATCACGCACCCGGACAGGCCAGCTATATTGAGCTGCCGTTAGTGACACGACCGTAGAATTAACTTCACTTCCAAGGAGCAAGCCGATGAGACTTCACACTCTGCTCGTAGCTCTACTTATATTTTTCAGCTGTTCGACGATTGTCGCGAAGGACGACATTACGAAAGAGCTAATCACTTCAAATGGTAAGGCCCGGGCTTACTATCTCTACGTTCCTTCGACGTTGAAAAGTGGTTCACTCGCGCCGCTGATAGTCATGCTTCATGGTTCGAACCGGACCGGCGTGAACCTTGTTGAAAAGTGGAAAGACCTCGCGAAGAAGGAAGGAATAGTCCTGGCCGGCCCAGACGCGACCGATCTCCGTGGCTGGGGCTCGCCGCAAGATGGGCCGGATTTCCTACATGACCTTGTTGAAGAGTTGAAGTCGAAACAACCGGTGAATCCAAAACGCGTCTACCTCTTTGGGCATTCGGCAGGTGCGACTTTCGCACTCGAGATGGCGTTGATGGAATCGCAGTACTTCGCGGCAACCGCAATACATGCAGGTGCGTTGACACGGGACGGCAAAGAGTTGATTGACCTGGCGAAGCGAAAGATACCAATCTCGATCCAGGTCGGCGATGCGGATGAATATGTGCCGCTAAAGGTCGCGCGAGATACACGCGACGCTTTGAAAACTGCAGGCTTTACAGTCGAGCTGATCGAAATTGCCGGGCACGATCACTGGTATTACGACCAGGCACCGAAGTTCAACAATACCGCGTGGGAGTTTCTAAAAAAGGTCGAACTGGAAGTCGAACCCAAGTATCAGAAGTACAACTGGAATGAATGAGCTTTTGTGTTCTAAGGAGAGTCACTAGGGACTTGGGTTACTGCGATAGTTAGAAACCTATTTGGCATTTGCTTTTGCTCCGTAGGAGCTCGATGTTTATAGCCGTTCCGCATTAGAACGAGGGCACTCCTTTAGGAGTGCAATGTGGAGCTAAACCAGCTGGCGATCAGACCTTTCTTGTACTAGAGATAGCACTCCTACGGAGCGCAGCCTGTGTCGGTACGACGGTACTATAAACATTAGGCTCCTACGGAGCGCAGAGCCCACTTTCTCGCACAATGAAAGAACCCCTTCGTTCTTTTAGTATTTTTTCTTTGTGGTTGATGTCTTATTTAAATTTCTCGATCAGCTAAGGAGTAATCATGCGTCGAACTCTTCATTTCTTGATCATTGTGTTTTGTCTCGTCTTCCTCCTGGTGATTGGTAGTACACAACCAGTAGTTGAAACTTCATCGGCAGCGCAGGACTACAAAGCCCTCGTCGCACGTGATGTTGAATCGATGGCCAAACAAACACAGGTCATGATCGATACTGTTTTCAGTTTTGGTGAACTGGGTTTTGAAGAGTTTGAGTCGTCGAAGTATCTAACCGGAATACTCGAAAAGGAAGGATTCAAAATCGAACGCGGCATATCCGGTATTCCGACAGCCTGGGTCGCAACGTGGGGCTCCGGCAAACCCGTGATCGCACTTGGTTCAGATATCGACTGCATTCCTCAAGCGTCGCAAAAACCTGGCGTTGCCTATCGTGACCCGATCATCGACGGAGCACCGGGTCACGGAGAGGGTCACAACTCAGGTTTGCCACTGCACATCACCGCGGCCATTGCAGTGAAACGACAGATGGAGCGCAACAAGCTGCCTGGAACAATAAAGATCTGGCCGGGGGTCGCCGAGGAGTTGGTTGCGGGTAAGGCTTACTTTGTTCGAGATGGACTGTTCAAGGATGTCGACGTAGTTCTATTCGCACACGTGAGCAACAACCTGACAACCTCGTGGGGACAGGCCGCGGCTACGGGCTTGGTCTCTGTCGAATACACTTTCAAAGGCGAAAGCGCACATGCTGCCGGTTCACCATGGTCAGGACGGAGCGCACTCGATGCAGTCGAGTTGATGGACATTGGCTGGAACTTCAAGCGCGAACACCTGCGCCTGCAACAACGATCCCACTACGTAATCACAAACGGCGGCGATCAGCCCAACGTCGTGCCGAGACTCGCCAGTGTTTGGTATTACTTTCGCGAACTCGACTACGAACACATCACTCAGCTTCGAGCTATGGGCGACTCGATGGCCCAGGGTGCGGCGACCATGACAAACACTTCAGTAACGTCACGGATTCTGGGTTCCGCATGGCCGCAGCATTTCAACAAACCGGTAGCTGAAGCCATGTACGAAAACATCAAACAGGTCGGCTTACCGACGTGGAGTAACGAAGATCAGACGCTGGCGAAAGCGTTACAAAAAGAATTGAAGTTGCAGGACCGTGGTCTAACTACAGAGTTAGGTCAGTTGACTGGCCCGGTCAACGATCAGGCTCAAACTCGCGGCGGTTCAGACGACATCGGTGATGTGTCGTGGAATGTTCCAACGGTGACACTTCGTTATCCGTCGAATATTCCGGGTCTGCCTGGTCACAACTGGACAGACGCTATTGCGATGGCAACACCGATTGCGCACAAGGGCGCAACAGCAGGAGCCAAAGTTATCGCAATGACGTTGATGGATCTGCTTACCAAACCGGAGTTGGTCGAACAGGCATGGAAGTACTTTCGGGAAGTGCAAACGAAGGAGACTAAATATCAGCCATTGATTTCTGCGACTGACAAACCGGAGATCATGTTGAATAGACGCCGCATGGATACCTTTCGCGAGCAGATGAAGAAGTTCTATTACGACCCGAAGAAATACAGCACCTATCTCGATCAGTTGGGGATCAAGTATCCAACAACGAGGTAGTGCTTTTCCTCCAGGAGCAGCTTATGGCAGAACCAAAGACAAAGCCCAGGAAGGTCAGTGTTGATAAGTTTCTGAATACGATCAAGGAACCTACTCGTCGGGCCGATTGTTTTGCGATCTCAACATTGATGGAAGAAGCGACTGGCGAGAAACCCAGGATGTGGGGAACCAGCATCGTCGGGTTTGGGAGTTACTGGTATACGAACACTACCGGCAAACCAGCTGAGTGGCCCTTGATCGCATTCTCACCCCGCAAACAAAACCTGACGCTCTATCTAATGGGCGTCTTCGACAAACGCGAGGACTTGATGAATAAGCTAGGCAAGCATTCGTGTACCAAGGGGTGTCTCTACATCAAGCGCCTCGACGATGTTCATCTCCCTACGTTGAAAAAGCTCATGCGTGAGTCAGTGAAGTATATGAAGAAAACGAAGACTCAGGATTAGCGGTTGGTGACCAGCAGAAAAAGGGAGTGAATTCAGTGCAAGTTGGGAAGGGTGGCTCTAAATGTCCGATAAACTTCAGTTTGTCGTGATTTAAATAAAAGTACCGGTCGACTCGATTGAGCCTCTTAAGCAAGTCACGACAAACTGAAGTTTATCGGACATTTAGAGCCACCCTTCCCAACTTGCACTGTTTTGCGAACTCACGTTTAGCTTTTCAACTTCAAGTAGATCGGTGGTATCTCAATTTTTCACCAGCCGCCCTGTTAGTTTCTCCAATTCGACAGTCCGACCCGTTTCAGCGTCTTCGTAAAATACAACCGTGTCGCGTCTAACCACCGGTAACCTGAAAGCCATTGACTGGCTCGTTTGCTGTCGCTGCCAAAGCAGTGCCCCACTCTGCAAATCGATCTTTGCTAACACATTCGACGCACTGAGATAGAGATCGCGAGCCTCGATCAAACCAGGACCAAGTCCGCTGACGCTCAGCGGTGTGATCCATCTGACAAGCGCCGTTTTCTGATCCATCCGCAAAACGTATCCCCAATCGTACTTGAGATCGGTAACTTCGTAGGCCAGCAAGAGGTCGCCTTCGAACTCGGCGAAATACACACTTTCCAAACGCTGCGCACCTCCCATCTTCAGGTCATAGTTTTTTCTGAACGACGTGGTTGACGAGCTTTCACCATGTCCGTCATGACGGATAGCATAGTTCCTGATGCTCGTCGAAAAGATGAAGAACGAACGAGCATTCGCTTCCCCGATTCGATCGACTTTCAGAAAGGCGGTTTGCTGAACGGGTTTTGGGTCTGTCTGTGTCTGTCCGAAGACAGGGGTAGCCAACAAGAACAGCACCACTACAACGATTTTCATGTGGTTTCTCCTCTGTTGGGGCGGGTGAGTTTTGTTAGTCTACTCCAGCGCAGGGATGAGGCGTATCGCTTAATTTGACCGACCCTGGTTCTGTTAATGTTGTGAACGGGAGACAGTGCGAAACGGAGGAGGATCTTCACTCATGAATCAAGCCCGACTTCGGCAA
>QHXL01000095.1:0-2117 GCA_003222935.1 Acidobacteriota bacterium | reverse complement strand
GGCAACTGGGGATCGCGATCGTGATCTTGCACCTTCTGATTGTCACACCGCATTCAATGGCGCACACACAGCTTCAGATCGGGATGAACAACTGGCAAAACATCTATATCGGATTGGTTATCCTTCTGGGCCCAATTGTTTCAGCTGCGCTTTTAGCGATCCGTCGAAAGACAGGTTTTTCGTTGCTGGCTCTGACCATGGCTGGATCACTCGTGTTCGGGGTGTACTATCACTTCATCGCAGCTGGGCCAGACAATGTCGCTTCACTTCACCCGCACGCCTGGACGAGCACGTTCCAACTGTCAGCAGTTTTGTTAGCAGTAACTGAATTGTGCGGAACTATTGTTGGAGTACTGGGAAGTAGGAAGGAGGTCCACAGATAACGGCGATTCCGCAGATTTTCTTTCAGGCAGCTTCAAACTCAGTGACTCTTCTTAATCTGAGTAATCCGCGTAATCCAGGGATGAATTACCTGTTGTTCTTCTCGAACCAGGCGATTATCTGAGGATACAAGTCAGCGATCGTCTTCCCTGCCGGACGATTGCGATAAAGGCTCACCAGGAATTTATCAAAAGCATCAAACTGCACGAATCCCCGACGCTGGACCATCATTAAATCTATGGTGGCAATCATCCGGTCCTGCTCTTCTTTAGGCGCGTAATCAACAATTCGCAGACTCACGAGTCCCCAGTTCATATATTCATTGAACGCCCCCATGCCACCGTAGTACCCCGGCCCACGACTTCTCTCAACCCAGCGTTCGCGATTGCTGATTGCTTTCAGAATTCTCTCCGCGTACTTATCCGCCTCTGGATTTATGTATCCGTGATTAATTTCGGTAAAGACAATGTTACCGCGAAAAACAGTTTGACCTGTTTCACTCATTGGTCCATAGCGGCGCATATCTTCCGGATAGGGAAAGTTGACATGCGGCTGTAGCTCACGGAAGCCGTTACTCGTAAACCAGGTCGTCGACTGGTTGTAGGCAACGAGCGGCGAAAAGATGATCTTGTAAGTGTCGTAGTTGGACGAGGTGGGAAAGTTCTTGTCTAACCAACGCTTCATTTCAGCGATGTTCGCAGTATCGCGGTAGAAAGCGATCTGACTTTCGTAAGTCTCACTGTTCTGCTTGTAAAACTCTCTAAACTTCGTGTCGTCGGAGAAGGATTGCAGTTGGGCTATGTAAGGCTTAAGTGTGTTTGTGATCTCTCCACGAAAGCCCGTGCGATTGTAAACCGCACTCGGAACGATCTTGCCTTTGTTATCGAACTCAAAAGCGTAGCCATTCATCTTCAGGGTGAAATATCGACCAGGGTTGCGTTTCAACTCATTGTCGAGAGCAACCAGCAACGGATGTCCGGCGTGTGGATCAAACCATTCACGCATTCGCTTGTAATAATCAGAGGCTTTGAAAACGAGATTCTTATCTTCGATTCCCGTCGGAGTCATGGCAATTGCCACGTTAATCAACTCATAAACTTCCGGAATTTCTACAAACGTCCGGGCTCGATGCGAGTCCTGGTACTTCTTATCGAATACCGCCGCCGGCACAGATCGAATTCCGACTATCTGCGTGTAACAGAGTTGCTCGCCTAGTTGGATGATGAAGTCGTATTTCTTGCCTTCTTGAACCAGGAAACTAATCGACTCTACGTCAGTGACAAAGGTCACTCGCTGCGGCTTTCCGTCTTGCAACTGCGCTTCATAAACGTCGGGCTTGGCTTCGGGAACCAAAGTCCAAACGTTCTTTCTTAGTTCATCGCCGTCCTGAATACTGATTACCGATACATTTGATCTTATAGTCGGAAGCCTCTCCTGCGCGGGGGCAGCAGCGTTTACGAAAATTAGCGTTAATACGAGTAAGAAAAACTTCATAATTCTGAATATTTAAGTACTATCGGACTTCCGATCGAGTCTCCTCACCATCAATACACCAGCGAGCCAAAGGATGTGGCAAGAAGGCCCTGGGATCTTAAAATTCGTAGTCTAGTGTGATTTCCTGAAATCTTGACCCTACTCTGGAGCGTGCCGCAGGATAAGGGCTCAATTCTAGAACGAATCTGACATCTTGTCGTTGCGCAGTTCCGTAAAAACACTTGAGGCAACACGCTGAGCCT
>QHXL01000094.1 GCA_003222935.1 Acidobacteriota bacterium | reverse complement strand
TAAGCAATTCAGCCCGATACTTCTTGTATTCACTGGTTCCCAATTCCAGTTGCAGACGCATCACGGTGTTTGCCGAGGGCCTCCGCACTTTCTGCACCGAATCCCCGAGCGCCCTTGTCATTCCCGGTCGCAGACTGACTGCGATCGAGGGTCTTTCAATCTGGGGTTTTGGTTGGTAGATCAACCACGCAACTCCCAACAAGCTAAGGCAAATCGCAAGTGCACAAACTCCAAACCACACGGGACTCCGCGTTAAACCTGGGAGTACCGAAGTGGTTGGGAATTCCTCCTGTGGGTCGGCGATTTGGCGGGAATCAAGATATCGATGGAATACTCGGCCAAACTGAATCTTGTTTTGCCGTTCTGCAGTAATCGCAAAATGTGTTTCGAACTGTCGGCGATCGTCTTCGCTCAGTTTTGACGTCAAGTACTCGTCTACGAGGTCGTCTTCAACGGCACTTAGTGCCTCGTGCAAAGTTGGCTCCGTTAGTAGGCGCTGTTCAAGTTGTTCTCGTTGTGACTCGGTAAGTCGACCCAACAAGTACAGCCGAACTTCTTTGTAATCTGAGTCTTGAATTAAGGATTCCATGGTAAGGATTAACTCCGCCTCTACTTTTAATGACCAAATTAACCGGAGTATTTCAGCTTTCCCTCTCGGACATGCACTTTTCCAGGCACTTTTGCAAAGATTCCCTTATCCGGAAAGCTCGGATTCTCAGCGCGTTTGGTCCAATCTGGAGACGCTCAGCCAAGACCTTCCGGCGACTAATCTTGGCCGATTTGTCTTCCTGGTAATACTCGATAACGAGTTCACGGTTTTCAGTCGTCAGACTATCGAGGCACTGTTCGAGACAAAGAAACGTTTCTTCCAAATCGTCCGTGTCTGAAAGATTAGGTGGTGGCGGCGGACGTAAGTGCGGTTTCAACGACTCCCGGTAAACGTTGTTCGCCACTGCATAGAAGAACAGCGCCGACTCGCCGGAATATTTATCCCTGATCTCAGGCAATTTATTGGCGACTCGGTTCATGGTCTCGTCGGCTAGATCTTCGGCAGCGCAACATCCGCGACCGGTAAAGATCGTAATCAACCGACGTCGAATCGCTTCATATTTAAGCCCCGCTTGCTCGCGGTTGGGAGCGAGCCAGTCGAGAAGATCATCGAATGCTTTTTGTGAGAGGACCCAGTTTTTCTTCATCCTGCACTGAAGTTTGAGGAATGTTCATCATTTCATCTCCCCGGTTGGCCGATCCGCATTGTAACTAAATAACCTGGTGTCGTCTGTGGCCTTTGAGCACTCGGAAAATGAGAACCGCCAAAGTCACTAGACCAACAAAAATGCTCACGATAATGCTAAAGCGTTGGACCGTGAGATAACTAAATTGACTACCACTTACCTCGCTGTCGTAACGACCTTGAATTACAAAGCCAGCCCAGTAATAGGGTGACTGCCATCTCGGTTCTCGCGACATTCCAAGTTGCGCTTCTCTCAACGCCGCGGCAGGGGTCAGGCCCTTTCCAAACAGACACACGTAAAAACGTTTCATCAACTCCGCCGTCGCAACATCGTCAACCTTCCAAAGAGAAGCGATAACGCCCGACGCACCCGCATACATGAAGCCTCGAGTGAGACCAATCATCCCCTCGCCTCGTACGTCTTTTCCCAGGCCGGTGCTGCAGGCACTTAAAACTACAAGGTCAGCCGGCAACCGAAGATTGTAAATATCATGGAGACGGAGAAACCCGTCTTGAGATCGACCTTCACTATCAAACAGCGACAGTACGATTCCCGATAATTCAGGATGCTGGTCATTGATCAATCCGTGAGTGGCGAAGTGTACAACGCGATATCCCGAGAGTTCCTGGCCCAACACGCGTTGGCGATTCGCTTCAAACCCAACCGCCTTCAACCCGGTTCCCCACGGCGCCAACTTCATGATTGCATCGGCCTCTTCACCTGAGGAAAACAATCGTGGAACCTGAACACCATCCGCCGAAATACCTATGTCGCGTAGAGCCTGTTTGACCTGCATCGATTCAGCGGACTCAGGCGTAGATTGTTTTAAAGCCCGCTTCACACGTGGGTCGCCAACTTCAAAAACCGGGTCTGCTATCACTGCGACTGAGTTAGCCGCAGCCTTGCGCTCCCTCGCTTCCTTTAATAGCACTGCAAGGCTCGACGCCGAAGGCTCAAGGACGATCTCGTGTTTGTTAAGCAGGAACTGCGCGACCTGGCCATCTGAATCCGGATCATGCAGCGCCCGGAACGGAATGTACTGCAGAGCTCCATCGGGAATAATCAATAGACGTTTGTTGCCGAGTTTGCCGGCCAGTGGGGCGAGTAGAAGTTTACTCAATAACGCAGTCTCGAGAGGTAACTCGTTCTTCAACTTGCTCTGTCTGGCAATGGTATCGCTCGACGACTCGCCTGGTACAACCTGATGCTCAACAAAAATCTTGTAGAGTCGTCGCGCTGAGTCTTCGATCTCCTTGCGTGAGGGTAGCGCGAAGGTTGAAAGAGTTGTGCGCGTAACCAGCCAGGCATAGCTCCGATCGTCACCCAACGTGTAGGCGAGCAAGTCGGTCTCGTCATTGAGCAACTGTTGTTGAACTTGTTCGAGGTTCAGCGGTTGAGGTGACGTTAATGCAGCATAGCGTGGACTTGCTGACTTGATCTTGTCGCGAACTACCGAGTACTCGTTTGTCAGTGCGGCAATCTCACTTCCAAGTTTTTCAGCTTCATCCTTTTCATGACTCGCTAAAAGTTTCAGCTGGCGTTCGGCTTTTAGATTTAACTCCGCCTCAAGATCTCGCTCCTTTTCGATGAGTGCAGGATCGACTCCCTCACGAATGTTCGCCCGCGACTCCTGTAACGTTTCCAGGAAAGATCTGGCCCTTGCTTTCTCACTTGCTGCAAAAGCAATCGCGTCCAAGCCTTCCGACGGCCGTTCAGCATGAAGGCTCAACAGAATATCGGTATAGAGCTCGTAGTTTTGATGAACGGTAGCAAAATAAGTGGCACGTAGATCCTGGCTCGTAACCTTGGTTCTTAGTGATTCGGATAGAGCTATCGACTCTTCAATTTGTTGTCGCGCGGAATCGAGGTGGCCCAGTAGACGTTCGACGTGGGCGATGTTGTGGAGCGTGAGTATCACGACAACTTGATCTGCTGACACTCGACTCAGTGGCAACGCTCGTTCGTAATACTCAAGAGCAGTTTTGTAGTCAGTTTTTTTCTCGAAGCTGTTTCCTATGTAGTTAAGCGAGTAGGCTTCATATTGTTGGTCCTGACCCCGCTTAAGTAGTTTCAACGATTGCTGGTAGGCCTCAAGCGCTTTAACGTTCTCACCCAGAGAAGTGTAGACGCGTCCCACGTCGACCAGGGTTTGCGCCTCGAGACGAGGCATCGACAACGACTTGAATACTTCAACTGCCTCCTTCAGGTGATTCAGTGCAACCTGGTCTTCACCAAAGGCGTGGTGAATTCTGCCTAGAACTATAAGGCCTTCAGCTACGCCCCACTTTTCCGAGCCCTCCTCGAACAACCGTTTCCCTTGCTTAACAAAATCCAGGGCTCTTTCTCTGTCGCCCATATCAAAGTAAACAATGCCCATTCGACCGACGAGGGTTGCCAGCGAAGTGCGATCACCAACACGTTCGACCCTTGGCCGCGCCTCATTCAAAATGTCCAGAGTCTCCTGAGGCTCACGAGTCTTCATCGTCACGAAGCTTTTGCCGACGAGTGCAAGACCCTCTCCGCGAATATCCTGGGTTTGGCGTGATAGCGCGACAGCGAGATCAAAAAACTCAAGGGAACGCTTCGGTTCGGCAAGGTTCGCGTAGTAATGACCCAGTGCAACAAGGCATCTTATTTCCTGTTTTCTATCACCCAGGTCACGCGCTAAGTTGAGCGATTTGTTCTGATACTCGAGCGCCTTCGTGAGATTACCGAGGTTGTAATACGCTTCACCGATCGTGTTAAGACCCAGCGCAATGAGGGGCCTGTCGCCAATCGATTCACCGATTTCGAGCGACTTGACTCCTTGCTTGTAGGCCTCGTCGGTGTTGCCAACGATAAACTGCATGAAACCAAGAGCGGCGCGTACGCGTCCTTCTTCGCCTCGACTACCTGCTTGTTGGGCCAGTTCAAGGCTTTCGTTATAAAGAAGGATTGCTGTGTGAGCGTCGCCCAAAACTTCCAGGAGTTCGCCGGCGTTTCTTAGAGACGACGCAGCTTTCTCGTATTGCTTTTGGCTGCGATAGAGTTCAGCTGCTTCTTTGAACGTGGAAACGGCCCGGAGGTTTGAATCCTTAGTCTGTTCGCGTCGCAGGCGGTTGGCTTCGACAAACGCCTCGTCGGCGCCATTGATTTCATTTGTGGTTGAAGGTTGCTCCGAGGTTTGAGCGGCACCACGCGGAGAAACCGGCTCCAGCTGTACAACTAACGCAAGCAAAACGAAGCACAAGGCTGCGTTCAACCAATGCGCTTTGAATCGACGGTGGCAATAATTCATCAGTGGACTACACGAGTTCCTACGAAGAAGGTTCGCTGCTCGCTTTTGGTGTGCTCCAGAATCGTTCCTGAACGGCAACAACTTCTCGGTGATCTTTGACACAGTCAGTTGGAAAAAACACCAGCGGAGGATTTCGCATGCTGTGAATCGGATTGCTCGAACCCTCAGTCATCATTCGATCAGTCATCATTCGATCAGTCATCATTCGATCGGTCATCATTCGATCGGTCATCATTCGACTTTCAGCTATCTGTTGAACTAATCCCGCAGTCTGTATCGAGTTAAGCTTCGACTTTTTATCCGCATCTCGGGGTTCGCGACGTGTCACCACCGTATAAGAATTCAGGAAACTTCCCCAACCACTTGTCATTGAAGCCTTCACGAAGTCGAGGTTCCAATAACTGTTTGCGACTTGTGACCACGGAAAGTAAATCGAGACACCGTACGAGTACTGATAAGCCGCGCCAACAAAACAGGACTTTAAAACAAACTTCGTCTCAATGAACTTCTTTACCTCCGCACAGACTTTAGTAACTTCATTCGGCAGATCACGCGCTTCGAGACAGCTACACAAATCGCGTAGATCGACAAACAATTCGCCGTTGTATGATTGAGCTTCCCAGTGAGCTAAAACCAGCGCATCACTAAACGGATGTGACGTCTTTTTAGACTTTCGTTTCTTACTTTCGGGTTGATACTCATCCAGAAGTTTCTTTTCGAGAACGGCACCCAGCTGGTTCAGCAGTTCACCTAGCTCATCAACCTTTCGTAAATCAAGTGCTGATTGGGAGACCGACAGTCCCGACATCCAATAACCCGAATAATAGTTGGCGTATTCCTCGACAATCGCCCTGGCAAAGTTTTCTGCGATCGATTTCTTCTTACCCTTTTTCGACTTAACAAAATCCGTTTTCAGCCGTTGCAGGATCTCCTTGTAGGGCCAACCTGATGCCGGGCTAAAACTTTCGCACCCCACAAGAAAGTCAGCTGCGCCTCTCAATTCGTAACAGACTTCCGCCATGCTCATGAGGCAGTTGTCCATTCCGATGATGTCGATCTTTTGTCCGTTTAGATCCTTCTGGATTTCCTTAAAAACCGTCTTCAATTCGTTGAAGGTCAGCGAACCCCTGGGGCTTGTATCTGTTAACAGGTAGTCAGAGTTAGTTCCACCCGAATGTCCTGACAATACGACCAGGTAATGTTCCGCTGGGTATTCCTGAAGACAGAAACTAAGAAAGTTATAGAGAGTGACTGGTGAGCCGGTGTCTGTTTCGTCGGTAATTCGTTCCTCTTCAAACGCGAGCAGAGTGAGGTCCTGTTTTTCATCCAACACTTGCCGAATGATTTCGCGGCGAGCCACTCTTGAAGACAAGAAAGCATTTGCGTTCTCACTTTCCTTCTTGAAACAGACCTCCCGCGTCATGGGATCGAAATGAGCTTCGTCGATTATGTCGTCGAAGATCGTAGTGTTAGGTCCATTACGATTAATCTCATAACGATGAGTGGGAACATGAGCGTCCTGAGGATCAAACTGGGCGATTACGTTTATCTTATCTCCAGGCAAAGCTTTCTTCATTTCCGTGAGAGCAAACAGGCACTCAGTGGTCAGGTTGTTATCTCCGGCGAGGTACACCATGACGGTCCATGCGGCTTTTCGAGGCATTGTAATGACCTCCATTGGGAGTGGAACTGATTGAGATCAGAACCTGGGGTCTTAAAACTTAGATTGTCCTGGGGAGTAAGAGCCAAGCACTTTGAGAACGTTTGATTTGGCTTTCGGTCAACCTGGTCTGCCTTTAGGGCAGTGATGATCGACCAGCAACATTTCGGGAAGTAAGGATTAAACCAAAAGCCTGGACAAACGCGCAGACAGTTAGCCTATTAAGTTTGAACTTGTCAATAAAAAACCTAATTGGGCAATGCCCTGATGTAGGGCGTCCCTCCGTGGGCACCCCTCCTTGGTGTCGAGAGCAATCCAAACCGGAAGGGGCGCCCAGCCATCAGAGAAATTTCAGTGAGTAATCTTGGTCGAATAAAGAATTCCGTATAGCTCATCCTGGTGATTCGGAAAGCCCTTACCGCTCGACGATAGAATTAGATTTACCAGTTGAACTTGTCCCGCAAACTTGCGATAGGTCATCCATTGAAGTCGTCGAATGTCATCTGGTTTTTCCGGGTTTGTCTCTCTAAACTGCACACCCTTTAGACCATCGATTTCGACCCACTTGAGTTCGTCAATTTCGCCGTTCTTGGCTCGCGTCTTTGCCCCGTCATAGAAGGCATTGATACTGATATCTGTCGGAAAGCTTTCATCCATTGGCGAAATACTCACGATCAAGTTTGCCGCATCGAAGCCACCCGGCGAACGCCATCCAAACGACTTCGATTCATTCGTTGTTTCAGCCCACTTGGCCGGCACTGACCACGACATACCTTGTTGCTCCCACTTAATTTGCGATCCTCCAGACAGGGCAGCCAACTGAGCCGACGTCGCTTCGCCGTGTTCGGCAGGAGCTCCACCGCTGCTGTTTGAACTCGAAGTACCGGAGTTGGTGTTGGAGGAACCACCACCATGAAGTTTCTTGGATAGGTTGCAGAGAGATAAAGCCAGACCGAAAACCAGCAAGAGCGGAATGAATTTCATGTCAGCCTCGATTTGTGGTTTTTAAGAACAAGGCCTTCTACTAGAAAAAGCGCAAGTAAGTCAATGTCAGTAAGCAGGTGTAGTAGGCAGCGGCAGTAGGTAGGTTATTTTCCAGATCTCACTTTGACATTCCAAAAAGTCGCCTTTCACAAATGATAACTGAGACCGGTCAAATGAGATCTGGAAAATGATCTGCTCACTGCTCTGCCTACTGCCGCTGCTTCGCCCGGTATGTTATCCTATGGTCCTTCCCTATCAACCCCCTGATTTAAAACATGCGACTGCTGCGAGTGCAGCAGAATTTCGGAGAGTGTTGATATGAAAACAGCCGATACTAGAGTTCCCGGCACAGTTCTGGGACTTATTCTTTTTGGTCTACTTCTTGCCAACGGCGCCTGCACTAAATCGCCAACAGTCAACGCGAACATAAACACGAATCTATCTACAAACGCGAACTTAACTCCTGCGAATAGCAACACAACGGTTGCTCCTTCCACGTTAGCCGCACGTGAACCTGAAACATACAAGGGCACTTTGATCTTCACTGCTCAAACCGAAGGTGGTGAAAACGCGATAGGCATTCCGCCACTCTCCGCTGAGGTCGCACGTAGCGGAGCTGATCGCCGACTCGCTTTTAAATTGCCTGATGGTTCGGAGTTGATTTATCTCGATCGCGCGGGCACTCCTTATGCGATCGCCCCGGGTCGAAAGCAGTACGCCGAGTTGACTCCAGCCGCAACGGGTTTTCAGCTACAGAAGTTGATGACGCCAGGTCAGATCGTTGCTCATCTCGATCGACTCCAGGGAATTCAGCTGGTAGGTGAAGAGCCTGTAAATGGTCGAACCGCAGTTAAGTATCGCTACTCCCGCACGGCAAACACCGGCACGTCGGCCGGTCAAGTCAACACCGAGTCATTCATTTTTATCGATAAAGAAACCGGCTTACCGTTGCGCGCTGAACTTTTCGGCGAAGCTAGTGGAAATGTACAAGGTGTGAAGGGCGCAAAGCTTGTCGCAGAAATGCGCGACATCAGCACGACAGTCGATCCAACATTATTCGAAGTGCCGACCGGAATGACGAAAGTTTCGGAGGCCCAGGTACGCGCGCAGGTCGACGCCGCTGCAAATACAATAGCGATGGTGCTCAGAACACTACTCACGAACATGAACTCGAATCCGGCTCCCGCTCCGTCTCCATCTCCATCAGCAAGTCCGACCACGAGTCCATCACCTTAAGGAGCTTCGATGAAATACATAATCCTGTTGTTAGTGGGAGTCTTACTCGGTGGCGGAGTTGCAATATTTTTTCTTGGTGCTCCACGCGCGAAAGCAGCTCCGGGAGTCGCGGTGAGCGCGCCGGACCCTAAAGGAGATCCCCCGGGAACGGTTGTGGTCAGTCTAGATCAAGGTTTTGTTGATGCGGTGCTGGCCACAACCTTCTCTGGTTTGGGCCAGCCACAATTCAATTTAGGTAAACTGGACTCCGAAAGCTTCGGTGGGTTCAAACAAGCAAACTTTCAGGCAGGGTGCGCAAATACGATAACTCTGTTGCCGGAAGGAAGCGGCGCTAAGACAGGAGTGCAGTTTCGTAACGGAAGTATTTCCGCACCGATGGCGTTCACCGGAAGTTACAACTTGCTGGGAAACTGCATGCAGTTCAAAGGTTGGGCTCAAACTTCAATTCAGCTCCGCTTTGACCAACCCAAACAAACAGTTTACGGAACAGTCAGCGTCGAGGGCGTGAACTTGGAGGGAGTGTCGCCGGTGGCGAACAACTTCGTTACTGTGTTTGTTCAGACTGCAATCAACGAACGCGTCAACCCATTGGTACTGGTAAATGAACGGCAGTTGTCGTTGATGATTCCAATCAAGGCAAGCAATGGAACCGTGAAGGCAAACGCGCGAGAAGTCAAAGTCGAAATACTCGATGGATCTTTAAAGCTTCACGTCTCCTACGATTTTTCCGCTTCCAAAGGCGAGGGCTAAAATGTCCGATATGCTTCGGTTTGTGGCTGCTTCAAGATAGGTGCTTCACAAAGAAACCGAAATTCTTTTAGCTATGGTCACGACAAGCTAAAGCATATCGAACATTGGTTAACCGGCTTGTTCTGCAAGTGCTTTCTGTCGCTCGAAATGACCCGCAATCTCCTCAGCAGTTTTTTTCCCAACAAACGGAGTCAACTCGGAA
>QHXL01000093.1 GCA_003222935.1 Acidobacteriota bacterium | reverse complement strand
TTCACTTGTCTGACCATAATCAAAGAGAGTCGCAATTCCCGGGTGACTCAGATCTGAAATAGCACGCGCCTCTCGTAGAAATCGAGCGCGGTAATCGCGAGAGTCGGAACTCAGTGAAGGAAACTTGATGGCTACGCGCCGTCCGAGGTGTGTGTCTTCAGCCAGGTAGACGGTACCCATACCACCCTCACCAAGGGTCTCCAAGATGCGGTAATGTGAAACCGTCTGACCGATCATTTGGGATACTAAAAGTATTGCCTTCGCCCGAACACGCGCAGCGGGAATTTTGGAAAGGACCTAACCAGAAGATACTATGCAGACGCGCGAATACTACGCCAGAACCCTCACCGTTTCAATAGTTTATTGATGGCTTACGGAACCGAAATGACTGACCAAGTAGAACTTCCTGTAGTTAAGACATCTCGCCAACGCCTTCCACTCCGGCGGCGACTTGCGTACATCGCAATCATCTACTGTTTCTTTCTTGCTCTATTGCTGGCAGTGGAAGTCGTAGTTCGCCTGACGATGACACCGGTTCCGAGTCTCGATCTCTTTGTTGGTACGCCACAACAAAAGATGCAAGTATCAGATCCGAAACAAGCAGGGATCTTCGAAGGCGACCCGCTATTACTTTGGAGATTGAGACCTAACCTGAAAGATGCAGTTTGGGACTTTACAGTTCTGTCCACTAACGCACAAAGTTTTCGCGCTGACTATCCCATCACGTCGAAACCATCAAACACGTACCGGATCGTGTGTTTGGGCGACTCGGTCACTTTCGGTTACCGAGTACCTGTGGTCTGGCCAGATAAACCGACCGAATATGATCATGATTGGCTGCCCTACCCGATGCTCCTCGAAAAACATTTGAACGCTGCGAATCTGGATCGACACATCGAGTCGTTTCCGATGGCAGTGCCTGGTTACACCAGTCATCAGGGTTTGGCATGGTTACGTCGTGACATTGACTGGCTTCAGCCTGACGTGTTGATTGTGAGCTTCGGTTGGAACGACGCGAGTTTAAGTGATGTTCGCGATAGTGAGGCAATTCGAACTGATTGGTACCCGGTCGCGATACGCTGGCTTATCGATCACAGCCAGGCGTTTGCCCATGCGACAAAGTGGTTGCGTTCGAAGAACGAAACGCCAGGACAACGTTCTCGACCAGTGCCGCGCGTTAGCGAGAGCGACTACTTGAACAACTTGAATGCGATAGTTGATCTGGCGCGTAGTCGAGGTTCGAAAGTGATCGTCATTGGCGCACCTTACCGTGATTCCACCACGAATCCGCCTGAAGCCGAACTTATGAAGCGCTACCGAACCGCGTTGCGCACCAGCATGCAACAGAAGAACGTTCCTTATCTTGAAGTGCTGGAGTTAACGGAAGCGGCGGCGCCGCCAAATGAAGGTTTCTTTGGCGAACTGATTCATCCGAATCACATGGGCCATCGACTGCTAACCTCGGAACTAATTAAGATGATGAGGAACAATCACGTGCTCGACGATTTCAAAGTTCCAGACTTTGTGCCCTAATGTCCGATCCAGAGATGTCCGATAAACTTCAGTTTGTCGTGTCTCGGCTAAGCGAACTCTTTGCGGTAACATCGACAAGCTAAAGAGGCTCTTGCAAAAGTCAGGATCAGCAGAAACAGGGACCTGAATCTTGTGCAAGTTGGGAAGGGCGGTTTACCCCCGCTGGCCCAACTAAAGAGCTGCATCGGGGTTCTTCTAGCCAGGCCAGCGGGGGTAAACCGCCCTTCCCAACTTGCGCTAGATTTAATTTCTTTTTTTTCGCTGATCCTGATTTTGCAGAGGCTCTAAGGCTTATCGGACATTCATATCGGACATTTCAATAGGAACCAAAACCCATGACTCTTTCCGAAAAAATAATTGCCGACTTAACCGCATCAATGAAAGCTCAAGATGCTCCGCGCACCTCGACGCTTCGTATGGTCAAAGCCGCGATCATGAATCGCCAGATCGAAAAAGGCGGACCGCTCGACGATGATGAAGTGTCGAAACTGCTGCGTTCGCTTGTGAAGCAACGTCGCGATTCGATCGAACAGTATCAAAAGGCCGAACGCCAGGAGCTGGCGGATAAAGAGGCAACTGAGATTGAAGTCATCGAAACGTATTTGCCTCAAGCAGCAACTCGTGAAGAAATTGAAGCAGTTGTTGCTGCAGCTGTCGCTGAGTCAGGAGCGAGCTCCATGAAGGACATGGGCAAGGTCATGAAAGCAACACAAGCTGCGTTGTCAGGTAAGAATGCTGACGGGCGATTAGTAAGCGAGGTAGTAAAAGCTAAACTCGGTGGCTAAAGTTCTGATTATTAATTTTGCGGCTCGGGAGGCCTAATATGAAGCGTGTAACTGGAATCGGCGGGATCTTCTTCAAAGCGCAAGATCCAAAGGCCATGAAAGATTGGTATCGCAAACATCTGGACATTGATGCAGGCGACTACGGCGCGTCGTTCCACTGGCGCGAAGCTGACGACCCGGAGAAGCGCGGTGAGACTGTTTGGACGCTCTTCCCGCACGACCCGAAGTACTTCGCTCCAAGCAACTCACCATTCATGGTCAACTATCGAGTCGAAGATCTTCACGGCCTCGTCGCATTGCTTCGCGAGGAAGGTGTCGAAGTAGAAAAGGTGGACGATTCGGACTACGGTCGCTTTGCCTGGATCAGTGACCCCGAAGGAAACCGGATAGAACTCTGGGAACCTCCCGCGCCGAAAACAGAGTGATCGCCAAGTAACTCTTTTAGTGACGTCATCGAGCTTAAGGAGTTGCCACTGCTGGGGCCGCAGGCGGGGACGCCTGCACGCGTTAACTCTTGCGCGATCGCACCAGTTGACTTGACCGGCAGGCGGGGACGCCTGCGGTCCCAGCATCTGCGTTCCCCTAACACCGGAGCCTGTGAATACTATCTTTACAGGCTGCGCGAAGTGCTTCATTTAGCTAGCTCTGACCGCTTTGTAAACTACTTGATGGCTGGTTGCTTCCACCTAGGCCTTTCCGTATAATTCCCGACTTGCTCGAAGGCACAGGGTAGTGACCGGTGGGTTTCGCGCCCACTTTTTCTTTGGGCAACAGAAAGGCTCAGGGGGTCGATGGCTGAAATTTCGATTGCTGAGCGAGTCGAGAAACTCGCTGAACGAGTGGCAATCGACCATGGACTAGAATTAGTTCATTGTGAGGTTGCCGGCCCGGAAAACAAGCCTATTGTTCGTGTTTTCATTGATAAACCCCAGGGTGTTACCCACGACGATTGCTCTGCGGTGAGTCTTCATTTAGGCACGATTCTCGACGTGGAAGATTTTATTCATGCTTCCTATACGTTGGAGGTTTCGTCGCCCGGGCTAGAACGCGGTCTCTACAAGCGTAGTCATTACGAGCGCTTTGCAGGTAGCGACGCGAAAATGAAGACGCGTCTTCCCATTAACGGACAACGTAATTTTCGCGGTCGTTTGCTGGGAGTTGAAGGCAACGACGTGCTGTTTGACGATCGAACCAACGGGAAGGTGCGCGTTCCGCTCGATATTATTAAGCAAGCCAATATCGAAGTGGATGTAAGTGACGAGCTCCGAAAGGGCAGTCGGACTTCCTTTTCAAAGTTGCCCGAAGGCAGCTAAACAACTGAATAGGCTCAACGACGTGGATTTCGATTCGACGCCGAGCCACTGAGATAGCGAGAGTTTAATGAGTTCATCGATAGCACAAAACATCGAAGCACTTTGCCAGGAGCAAGGTATCGAACGCGATCTGGTCATCGAGGCCATGAAAGAAGCCGTTCGCGCGGCAGCTAAGAAACAATTCCGATCCGGCGAAGACATCCAGGTCGACTGGAATTCCGAGACCGGTATCGAACTGTCTGCTTCAAAGGTTGTTGTTGATGAAGTTGAAAACCCCGCCACCGAACTTTCAATCGACGAGGCTCGTGAACTTGCCGGCGATGAAGTCGAGTTGGGCGACGCCCTCCTCCTTCCGTTGCCGATGGAAGAACTAGGACGCATTGCGGCGCAAACAGCGAAGCAGATCCTGTTCCAAAAAGTACGCGACGCCGTTCGTAGCAACGTCTACGAGCAGTACATCGACAAGATCGGCGATCTCGTAAACGGATATGTTAAGCGCTTTGAACGCGGCAACATCATTGTCGACTTAGGAAACCTGGAGGCCATTTTGCCCCGCTCGCAACAGTCCCGGGGCGAACAGTGGAACCAGGGTGAACGCATTCGCGTCGTTATCAACAACGTTTCGAAGGAATCGAAAGGACCTCAGGTGGAAGTGTCCAGAACATCACCCGAGTTATTACTCCGACTATTCGAAATGGAAGTGCCTGAGATCTACGACGGAACTGTCGTGATCAAATCAGCCGTTCGTGAACCAGGTGAACGCGCAAAGATCGCCGTCATGTCGAATGAACGCGACGTGGATCCCGTTGGCGCTTGCGTTGGTATGAAGGGTTCACGCGTTCAGGCAATCATTCGCGAACTGCGCGGTGAGAAGATCGACATTATTGAGTGGTCAGACGAACCTTCAGTGTTTGCCGCTAACGCGTTGTCGCCCGCCAAAGTCAATCAGGTCAGAATTACTGATATCGAGAACCGCCAGATGGAGGTCATCGTCAACGAAGACCAACTTTCACTGGCAATTGGCAAACGTGGACAGAACGTTCGATTGGCCACAAAGCTGGTGGGTTGGAACATCGATATTCGCAGTGAAGAAGAGATCAAACGTGAGGTCACGGAAGCAATGGGTGCGCTTATCGCTTCTGGTGAAGCTGTGCCGCTTTCAGATATCGAAGGTGTGACAGCTGCGCAAGCTGATGCTGTCGCCGAACATGACATCAATGACATCGACGCACTGGCCGGAACAACAATCGACGACCTGGTTGAGTTCCTTGATCTAAGTCTTGATGAGGCCGAAGTCATACTGAACGCTGCCCAGGCCGTGGTTGCCATGCGCGACCGATCTTTACAGGGAGAAACTGAAGAGTCGTCAGACGAAGAGACTCATGCAGTTTCAGCTGAACTTGACGAATCAGTTGATGCTCAGGAAGTTGAACCGTCAGATGAGATGACCGCAGAAGGCTACGATGAAGCGGTTGAACAAGGTGCGCTCGTGACTGATTCCGAATCCGCGGAACCGGTTTCGCTCGAAGGTGTAACCCTGTCGGACGATGAACTTGCTTTGCAGGAACCTGGTCGTGACCTTCGACCGGACACAATTACCCCATCGCCAGACTTAGGCGCCACGGAAATCGCAGGTCTGGAGAATGTCGACAACATCACCGCTGAAGTGTTAGCGACTGATGAAGAAATTGCTTCTGAAGAAGAGAATGCTGAGGAAGCCCAAACTTTGACTCCCGCAGATTCGGAAGATGCTGCGCCAAGCGGGAGTACGGACGACGAGAAGCAGTGATGCTTCCAGTCACGCAGCAAATTTGTAGAACCGCAGATTGGACCTCCCGAGGTCATTTGCTCACTCGCTCCGCTACTGCTGTCACGCGTCAACCTTCTGAATGACGCTTCGAAGTGGTTAAGAGCGACAGGTTCTTAACCCTTTAGAAGTTGCCAGGGACGCAAAGCGTCAAGAAGGAGTGCATGACAGTTTCCTCAAAAGTTCGTATTTACGATCTCGCCAAAGAATTAAAGCTCGACACCAAACGACTGATTGAAGAGGTCCGTCGTGAAGGCGTGGATGTGAGTGTCCCCTCTAACTCGGTGTCCAAAGAATTGGCCGAAAAGATCCGGAACAAATACTTTCCAAAGAAAGAAACAGCGGTCAAACGCGCGGTGAAAGTCGTCAAACGGGCATCTATGCCCGCGACTGAGACTCCTGCTGCGGTTGAGCCTGAGCCGGAAGCGACAGAACTGCCGGAAGTCGAAGCGGCGCCGGTTGAAATACCGGTTGAGCCGACTCCCGTCGTTGAAGAGCCAGTTGTTCCCAGGCAGCCATCTCCAGCGCGCCTGGTTAAGAAATTGACGCCCGCTGCCCGGGCAGAACAACCAGCCGAAGTTGCGGTCGAAGAAATTGCGCCAGTTGAAGAGCCGGAAATAGAGGTAGAAGCCCCTGAGGCGCCACCGGTAGAGGAAGAAGCTCCCGTGGTAAGTGACAACGGTGAAGTGAGACGCGCTCCCGCCCCACCATCACGGCAGGTACGAGTACTGCGACCCACCGCTGCTGCGCTCAACGCGGGAATCAAACACGGCGAGCGTGCCCCCGCGCCAACTCCACCACCGCCGGTCGCACCTCGAGAAAGAGTAGAACGAGCTGGCAGTGGCAGAGTTCGCGAAAGGCCTTCCCTGCCCCGCTCAGAACGGCTCGGCACGCCAGGTGAAACTGCTACTCCGCAAACTACCTATATTCCACCACCCGATGCTGGCCGCCGCCGGTCGCGACGGGCCAGTCCGCGTGGAGGACGAAAGATCGAAGGCAAGGCCGGTCGCTTTGAGAGAGGCGATTTCGTTCCACCGCCGCGAGCATTGTCACTCGAGGATCGCATCGCCGGTAGAATGGACATCCAAAGCTCAGGCGAACTCAAATCCGTGCGTTTGATCGAAGGCTCGACGGTGAAAGAGTTTGCAGAGAAGTTGGGTATCAAGCCGAAAGATGTTGTGACCCTCCTGCTTCAGCGTGGCGTGTTCGCAACCATCAATCAACCGTTGATGGATGATGTTGCAGCTGATCTTGGTAAGCGTTTTGGTTACTGAAGAAATGGTCGCCGAGGAAGAGTTTGAAGAACTGATCGCAGCTGACGCTGATGACGTCGAGTTACCACGCGCTCCCGTAGTGACGGTAATGGGTCACGTCGATCACGGAAAAACGTCTCTATTGGACGGCATTCGCACAACTGATGTCGCAGCAGGTGAAGCCGGAGGCATCACTCAACACATCGGCGCCTACAGCGTCCAGGTCCCAAGCCCGGATCATCCGGGTGAGACACGACGCGTCGTATTCCTCGACACGCCGGGTCACGAAGCATTCACCATGATGCGAGCGCGTGGAGCCAAAGCAACTGACATTGTCGTACTTGTCGTGGCTGCCGACGACGGCGTCATGCCGCAAACAATCGAAGCAATCGAGCACTCGCGTGCTGCGAATGTGCCGATCATCGTTGCGATAAACAAGATCGACAAGCCCGATGCGAACCCCGATCGTGTTCGACAAGAACTGGCCCAGCAGGGACTGTCGCCTCTCGACTGGGGCGGAGAGACAGAAATGGTCCAGGTCTCTGCGAAGAAACGAGAGAACATCGACACCTTGCTCGAGACGATCCTGCTCACTTCGGACATTCTCAACCTACGCGCCAGCCCGACACGTCTCGCGTCGGGAGTTGTGCTGGAAGCAAAGCTGGATCGGGGTCGTGGTGCTGTGGCAACGGTACTGGTGCAGCAGGGAACCTTGAAGGTTCATGAGCCATTCATTGTCGGACAGATTTCCGGCAAGGTTCGTGCAATGTTCAATGACCGTGGCGAATCTATCACCGAAGCTGGACCAGCTACCCCGGTTGAAGTCCTCGGACTTCAGGGTGTGCCCCAGGCCGGTGAGAGTTTCCAGGTCGTTTCCGATATTTCGAAAGCCCAATCGATATCTCAGCATCGACAAATGTTGAGTCGCCAGGCGACGTTGTTGCAAACAACGAAGCGCGGTATCGAAGCCCTGGGTGAAAGTGAAGTCAAGGAACTACTGGTAATCATCAAAGCTGACGTGCAAGGCTCGGTGGAAGTACTCAAGTCGACATTGCAGAAGCTTTCAACTGATCGAGTGAAGGTGAAAGTCATTCGTTCGGGAGTGGGTGCAATCACTGAGTCGGACGTACTGCTTGGTTCGGCCACTCAAGCTGGCTCGTCGTCATCGGCAGTAGTGATCATCGGATTCAATGTCCGACCCGAGTCACGTGCGGCAGATACTGCGAAGCAAGAGTTGGTCGATATTCGTCTCCACTCGATTATCTACAAAGTTGAAGAAGAGATTCGCGCGGCCATGATCGGCATGCTCGAAGCAATCGAGAAAGAGAAGATTCTCGGCAAGGCCGAGGTACGCGAAGTCTTCCGCGTTCCGAAGGCTGGAACAGTCGCCGGTAGTATGGTGATCGACGGTCTTATTAGACGTAATGCGCGCGCACGCCTCATACGAGACGGCGTAGTGAGTTGGGAAGGCAATATCAGCTCCCTTCGTCGATTCAAGGATGATGTGTCCGAAGTTCGCGAAGGCTTCGAGTGTGGTATCAGTCTGGAAAACTTTAACGACCTTAAGGTCAGTGACCAGATAGAAGCCTTCATAATCGAGCGCGTCGCTGCCACTGAATTGTAAGGAGCAGTAGGCAGGAACAGGAATCAGGTTCACAACTGCTCCTGCACCTGCTCCTGCTGACTGGTTTATGCGTCGGACGGAAAGAGTCGCGGATATTATTCGGGAAGAGATCGCCCAGATTGTTGGCTATGAACTCGAAGACCCGCGACTGACAATGGTCACAGTTACTGAAGTTCGTTTGTCGCGTGATAAGCGAGACGCAAACATTTACGTGACCGTGGCCGGTGATGAAGACGAACATAAGTTGGCACTTGCCGCTCTTAAGCGCGCTGCGCCGTACGTGAGAAAACAACTTGGATTATCACTAAATCTTCCCCGAACTCCGGAACTTCACTTTGTACGTGACCGGGTGGAAGAGGATGGTGAACGCGTCGATCAACTCCTAAATGAGATCGGACGCGAATGGGAAAGTAAAGGAAAGGATGAGGGTGAAGCGTAAAGGATATAGGTAGAGCGTAGCCCGAGCTCGCTGGCTCCTTCATCCCTAATCCTGCACCCGGTTAATAATGCTTAGTCAAGTAGTTGAGTTGATCGAGTCGAAGAGACGATTCGCGATCACCTCGCATATCCGCCCCGATGGTGACAGTCTAGGTTCGTCGCTAGGTCTCTACTGGTTGTTACGCGCACTCGATAAAGACGTCGAAGTCGTCATGCGCGATCCAGTGCCACACGCTTACCAACAACTCCCCGGGGCTAAAGATGTTCGGGTAATGCCCGCAGTGGATTCTTCCTATCACGCTGTCTTTGTCATCGAATGTTCCGACATCAAACGCCCAGGGTTGATTGACCTGGAAAAACAGCTTGTCGTTAATATCGACCACCATTCGACCACGGCGCTTTTTGGAACAATCAACTGGATTGACTCGACCGCATCCGCAGTCGGGGAGATGATCTACAACCTCTGCAAAGCAACTGGTGTTCGAGTAACAAAAGAGATTGCCGAGTGTGTCTACACGGCACTCATTACCGACACCGGTTCCTTTCACTACTCCAACACAACGGAACGAACCTTCAAAGTCGCGTCCGAACTCGTGCGGATTGGTGTTAAGCCTGCCAAGACTGCGGAGTCCGTCTTCGCGAGTTATCCGTGGAGTCGCATTCAATTGATGGGCGCTGTTTTATCAACTGCGCGTCGCGATGAGAGTGGTCGAGTGGCTTGCATGCGGCAATCAATCGAAATGCAGGAACTGGCAAAGGCGTCAGACGAAGATGCCGATGGCTTTGTAAATTACCCACTCACCGTTGAGGAAGTGGAAGCCGTCGCGATGCTGAAAGAGTATGAACCTGGCGTTTACCGAACCAGCTTGCGGTCCAAGGGCGACGTCAACGTAGCGAAGGTTGCTGAGAAGTTCGGCGGCGGCGGACATCGCAATGCAGCGGGCTGCACCTTGAAAGGTAGTTGGGAAGAAGCTGAGTCGGAGATCGTCGCGTTGCTGCAAGATGCAGTTAAGAAGGCGAACGGAGCAAAAGACATTACAGAAGATGCGCTGAAGGATGTTGGCCTGATGTCCGTTTAATAGAACTCGTTTCCAGTAACGCGGAGCAATGAATAATTTCATCGCTCCGCGTTCGACTTTTTTGGATAGATGTCCACCAAAGAAAAAAAATATAAGTGGCGTCGAGAAGACTACCAGGAGCAGACGCGCGGACTCCTGATGGTCCACACCGGGAACGGCAAGGGTAAGACGACGTGTGCACTCGGCTTGATGATGAGAGCAGCAGGTCGCGGTTTAAAGTGCTGCATGGTTCAGTTCATGAAGTCTCGCAATGACCGCTACGGTGAGCATGAATCCGCCGAGTTGCTGGGTATCGAAGTTCATACGATGGGTGACGGTTTCACCTGGGATACGAAGAATCCGGATCAGGACATCAAGACCGCTCGCGAAACCTGGGAACTCTGCGTCGGAAAATTGCGCTCCAGAGACTACGACATGCTGGTCTTCGACGAGTTGGTTTACGTGCTGAGCTACAAGATGTTGCCGGTCGAAGTCGTGGTGGAAGAGTTAAAGGCTATCCGCAAGGACCAACCGGCCTTGCACATTGTGGTTACAGGCCGTGACGCCCCACCGGAATTGATCGAAATTGCTGACCTGGTAACGGAAATGACGGAAATCAAACACCCGTTCACTGCCGGAATCAGGGCACAACAAGGCATCGAGTTTTAGGAAACAAACCTGTAAGCGAGAGATGATCCGGGTTCGGAATCCGAGTTCTTTGTGCTACCCTCCACTGGTAAAAATGGCCTGGTTCAACAAGAAAACCAAAAGAATAGAGTCAGTTCCGCCGGAAGAACGCGTCGTTAAGACTGAGAACGTCTTCGTCAAATGCGATGGGTGCGAGGCGCATCTTTACAAAGGTGAGCTCGAGGATGGACTGCAAGTTTGTAAGCACTGCGGTCACCACTTCCGTATCGGCGCCAGGGAACGGCTCGCTTTGCTTTTCGACGACGGCAAATTCCAGGAACTCGATGGCGAAGTTATCTCGATCGACCCGCTGGAGTTTGAAGACAGCAAACCTTACCCCAAGCGATTAATCCAGGCGAAGGAAACTTCAGGTCTTCCAGAAGCAATCATCAACGCCTCCGGCACGGTGGGTGATCATCCGGTTTGCGCAGCCGCGATGGACATGCTTTTCATTGGTGGTTCGATGGGGTCGGCTGTCGGCGAGAAAGTGACTCGACTCATTGAGCGGGCGATGGCCGAACGAAGCGCTATCGTGATTTTCTCGGCATCTGGTGGCGCGCGAATGCAGGAAGGCACCCTATCGTTGATGCAGATGGCGAAAATTTCCGCAGCCCTCGCCGCACTCGATGAAGCTCGTCTTCCATTTATTTCCGTGCTCACTGATCCAACTACAGGTGGAGTAACTGCCAGCTTCGCGATGCTCGGAGATGTGATCGTCGCAGAGCCAAAGGCCTTGATCGGTTTTGCTGGTCCAAGAGTTATCGAACAGACTATTCGTCAGAAACTACCAAAAGACTTTCAACGCTCCGAGTTTCTCCTTGAACACGGAATGATCGACGCAATAGTCGATCGACGTGAATTGCGAGAGTACGTAACGAAGCTGCTTGAACGGGCCAGAAGAAGAGCCATATCCAGAAATTAGTTTCCCTCCGAGCCGGATTAGCAGATGCACTTCGATGAAGCAGTTCGTTATCTGCTGGATCTCGGGCCCGAAACCCTCACGATCAAGCTAGGCCTCAGAAACACCGAACTACTTCTCCAAAAGCTACAAAACCCGGAACGCTCATTTCGCGCAGTTCAAATCGCCGGCACAAATGGCAAAGGCTCAACCGCCGCGATGCTCGACTCCATCTGTCGAGGAGCAGGTATCAAAACCGGTCTGTACACTTCACCTCACCTCGTTTCGATCACGGAGAGAATAAAGATCGCAGGCATCGATTTGCCGCGTGAAGAGTTTGCGCAACACACCTCGACCGTGCGCGCAGCAGCTGCTCAACTCGTCAGTGCAGGTGAACTCCAGGCATTGCCGACCTTTTTCGAACAAGTGACCGCAATAGCACTCCTGGCATTCCGGCACGCCCGGGTTGAACTTGCGGTGTTGGAAACTGGCCTTGGAGGTCGACTCGATTCCACTACCGCTGCAAACGCAGAAGTTTGTGCCATCACTCAAATAGCGTTCGACCATGAGGAGTATCTGGGAGACACGCTGGAGAGTATTGCTGCTGAAAAGGCCGCGATAATTAGGCCTGGCGTCAAGGCCGTGGTCGCGCCGCAGAGCCCGAAAGCATTGCAGGTGATTTTGGATCGTTGCCGCGATGTAGGAGTAGTGCCGGTGATCAGTGACTTTGAAATAGCCGAAGACGAAGTAACATCAGACGGTCGTTTCAGAGTGACGTTCCAAACGACTTCGGCTCGTTACGAAAAAGTTTTGCTCGGTCTGCGCGGTCGACATCAAATTGAAAACGCCGCCACAGCCATCGCGTTAGCTGAATTACTTTCCATACAGCATTCGGCAATTGTTAAGGGCCTGGAAACAGCGGTAAACCCGGGAAGGCTTGAATTGATATCCGGTGCACCGGCCGTCTTGCTGGATGGAGCACATAATCCAGCTGGCGCCAGGTCTTTGGGTGCTTTTCTCAATCAGTTTGCGTTACGTCCGCTGACACTTGTCTTTGGAGCCATGCGGGAAAAGCGAATTGAAGAGATCGCCGATGAGTTGTTGCCACTCGCCGACGAGCTGATTTTGACGTGCATTGATAATCCTCGCTCCACATCAAAAGAGAGTTTATTAAAGTTGGCAGAACGCTTCGGCGGGAGATCGATAACTGTCACCTCTTCGAGCTCCGAGGCTTTGCAAATCGCATTCGATAAAACTGAACCTCGTGGAATGATCTGCGTCACGGGTTCTCTCTACCTGATTGGCGAGGTGCGTAGCAGGTTGCTCGACACAAAGTCTGATATGGAGGTCGCATAAAAATACAATGACCCTGCCTCAAATAATCGACAGCAAGAAGGTTTACAGTGGCAAAGTTTTCGACGTTACGGTTGATACGGTCCGTGAAGGCGAAATCGTTTACCAGCGCGACGTGGTCCACCATCCTGGGAGCGCGGTGATCCTTCCGGTCTTTGCCGATGAGACGGTCGCTCTCGTCAAACAATATCGACACCCGGCGGTGCGCTACCTGGTTGAAGCTCCAGCCGGTACCCTCTCGCCCGGCGAAAGACCGGAAGTTGGTGCCGCACGCGAATTAGAAGAGGAATTGGGCCTGGTTGCAGGCAAACTCGAGAAGCTAACTGAGTTCTTTGTTTCACCTGGTTTTTGCGAAGAGAAGATGTGGTTGTATCTCGCAACCGATTTAACTGAAACGAAACAACGACTTGAACCTGACGAGGTTATCGAGGTGGTTCGCGTTAGTTTTCAGGAGGCACTCGAGATGATCAGTGATGGGGAAATTGAAGACGCGAAGACAATTATCGCCCTCATGCTCGCTGCGCCAAGGCTGGGTTCGCCTTTACTCGAAGCGCTGTACCCTGCCGTTTGAAATGAATTTTGGATAGCAAAGTTGCCATTA
>QHXL01000631.1:443-3862 GCA_003222935.1 Acidobacteriota bacterium | reverse complement strand
GACCGAAGCGGAGTGTGAGGGATCCCGGTGCTATAAACATGTCACTCCTCTGGAGTGAAGATTATGGAAGCTGGTGCCTGAGCATTCGAGATAATGGATCAAGGATTCGTTCTATTGGACGACTTGAAAAAACGAACAATTAACTCGCCAAATATGGACTGACAAATGTCCAATGATGGATGGGCAATGGTAAGATCCAGCCCCACGTTTTTGACCCCGAGGATATCGCTATGAGAAGACTGCTTGTATTAATCCTGACGCTTGGGATTCTCCTGTCGTCGTTAGTTCCCGCTTTTGGTCAAGATCCTGCGACTCAACAGCCCTCGGCTGAGGAGTTAGAAAAGCAGAAGGCGGAACTGAAAAAGAACGCGTATCGACTTCTCGATCAGGTAATTGACGAATCGCAATCACTGCGACTGCCCGAAAATCGAGTAAGGATACAGATTAATGCCGGCGATTTGCTCTGGGCCAACAACCAGGAGCGAGCGCGTTCGCTTTTCTCGATGGCATCGGACGGTGTGATCGAGATGATCCGGAGCAGTTCAGCGGCAGCACCAACAACCGTTGGTCCTCAACGCGGACCGCAGAACCAGGACCGCAGGTGGGTGGCTTTGCGCCAGGAGCTGGTTCTTGCAGCGGCGCGACATGATGCTCCACTTGCGTATCAACTCCTTGCGGCTACGAAGAATCCTAACCCGGTTCAGACTCAGCCCGCCGATCCACGAAACCCGCGAGTTCAAGCCTTTGCTGAAGACAGTCTCGAACAAACTTTGCTCGGTCGTGTAGCTGCACTCGATCCAAAATTGGCAGCGCAAAATGCCGAAGAGATGATGCAGAAGGGACAGTTTCCACGCACTGTCGCCGACGTTATCACTCAACTTCAGCAGCAGGATGCCGAGGCAGCGAATAAGCTTGCTGACAAAACTGTAAAGCGAATTCAGTCAGCAAATATCTTGACGAATAACGAAGCTGGGAACCTGGCGCAGACTTTGATTGCTCCCGGTCCACGCCTGGCGACTGCCACGGCAACAACTGCCGCAACTACCACAACAAGCACGGCCACAACGGCCGCGCCTCAACGAGGGCGGGCTCCAGTACTGGACCAGTCGGTTTATACTGACCTGTTGTCCACGGTAATTGACGCAGCTCTCAAGGCCACACCGCAGACGCAAACTCAAACCAATCAGCAGCGTGGCCAGGGTTTTCAAGGTGGAGGCCGTGCTATTGCTGCGGTGCGTGGACCAAACAGCCCACAGCAAGCAACGCCGCCCACAGAACAACAGGTCGAACAAAACAGCGCGCGTCGATTACTCAGCAGCTTGCAGTCGACGCTTCCTAATATCGATCTTTACTTGCCGGCGAGAGCGACAGCAGTTCGTCAGAAACTTGCGGAGTTGGGAATCACTGACAATGCTCGTAACAATCTTGCGCAAACAATGAATGCATTGCAGCAGCCAAACGCCAACGCCGAAACGCTATTTCAGGCTGCCTCGGCTGCACCACCGCAACTGCAATCGCGACTCTATCAGCAGGCGGCGTCGAAAGCATTGGAAGAGGGAAATACTGATCGCGCCCGTCAGATCGCAACCGATCACCTCCAGGCAACAGCGCGGGATACGATGATGCAGCGAATCAGCTTTCGAGAACTGACCAAGAAAGCGGATGGCGTAAGGTTGGAGGAGATAAGACAGAACCTGGGTCGACTGACGTCTGAATCAGATAAAGTCTCTTTGCTGATTCAAATTGCGGACGATCTTAAGAAAGACAATCCAAAGGCGCAGCGTCAGGTGCTCGAGGAAGCCCGCCAGGTTATTAATCACCGCGCGACAAGTTACGATCAATTCGAGGATCAACTTCGAGTAGCTCGTGCTTTTTCCACGGTCGATGAGGCGAGAAGTTTTGAAATTCTCGAACCAGGTATCAGTCAACTGAACGAGTTGTTATCTGCTGCAGCGGTGCTGAGTGGTCTCTTTCGTGAAGGCGAAATGACTGTTAACCAGGGCGGTAGTCGTTTGACCACGACGATTGGTCGTTACGGTCAAGAGTTAGCGGTACTGGCAAAGAGTGATTTCGAACATTCTGAAATGTTAGCTGGTCGATTTCAGTTGGTTGAACCTAGAATCATGGCCCGACTGGCCATCATCCAATCTGCACTCGGTGTCAATAATTTTTCCGAACCGACAGGGAATTTCATCCGCAACATTGGAGGTTTTGGTACCGACTTCATCGTTCGTCCTTAACCAAAACACTTCCTGAGTCTTGAGCGACGCGGTCCGATTCTTTCCTTATGGACCGCGTCGCTGCGTTTTTGCCTCCCTCAACTTGCCTGGTCGATGACTAGCACTAAAATTGCTTACGTACCTGCGACGGGCCGAACTATGCATCCTTTTAAATCACAGCATATTCCCGCGTTGGATGGTCTTCGCGGCGTGGCAATACTGCTCGTTATCATTCACCATCAACTCATTCCGCTTTCACTAAATGGAGGCTTTCTCGGTGTAGATCTGTTTTTTGTGCTGAGTGGCTTTCTAATTACCAGTTTGCTCGTAAAGGAGTTTGATGCAACGAATTCGATCTCTTTGACGAAGTTTTATACGCGGCGAGTGCTGCGACTAGCTCCCGCACTTCTTTTGTACCTGTGTGTTGTCCTTTACCTCACTTATCGCCAGCATCCGGAAGAGTTCAAACATGAATTGAAACTGGTGTTCCTTTCTTTAACTTATCTAACCAACTGGCGGCTGGCCTTTGGTTGGGACTATTCACTGGACCCTACCGCCATCATCTGGTCGCTATCAATCGAGGAACAGTTTTACCTGCTCTGGCCTCCACTGCTGCTGCTTGCGCTGTGGTCAAAAGCAAATCGTAATCACATTGTCGTAGCGCTCGGTTTTTGTATTCTCGGAATCGCGGTCCATCGTTACTCACTCTTTAGCCACGGTGCGGAGCTCAACCGCATGTATTACGGCTCTGACACACGTGCGGATGCGCCGTTGGTCGGATGCCTGGTCGCCTTACTTTCACTGAGTCGAATCACGGTAACGAAACGCGTGAAGGCCGCTTTGAATCTCGGGGCGTTCTTTTCAGCCTGTTTATTAATCTACCTGGTCGCAACCTCAGCGTTTACCGATCATTTTCTTTATCGCGGCGGATATACGTTGGTAGCGAGTGCTTCGGGTTTGCTTGTCTGGCATCTGGCTGCCGCAGACGAGAGTTTTATGACGCGCATACTCGAGTTTTATCCACTGCGTTGGTTTGGTCTAATTTCATATGGACTGTATCTCTGGCACTGGTTACTGCTGCGAGAGGTGAGCTTCTACCGCTGGGTCGGAGAGAAGGATACGGCGGTTCGGTTCGTGGCCGCGATTGTAATCTCGGCGGCTTCGTTTTATCTGGTTGAGCGACGCTTCACGCGATTGAAA
>QHXL01000631.1:0-400 GCA_003222935.1 Acidobacteriota bacterium | reverse complement strand
AAACTCAACTCAATCGAAAAACCGGAAACACCGCCGACCACACCTTACGATCCAATAGAGCCGGATCAGACGCCTATACCCTTACCACCTGACTCCGATCCAAAACCTCATGTGCCCGTGACCGAACCAGATCAACCTCAACCGATAACCGATCCCGATCCACCCGAACCAATAAGGTTAGCCTGACAATTTTGTTTTTTACCCCTATGTGGAAACTATTAACTCTTGCCGGCTCGTCAGTCGTGGTTTTTCGATTCTTTCGACGCCTCGGAGCTCTGGGGCTTTTTATCTTCAGCGTGCTTGATTCCTCGTTTCTGGTACTGCCGTTTGGTAACGATCTGTTGCTGATCGGGTTGACAAGTGCGGATCGCAACGGCGTGAGTTGGATCGCTTACGTCCT
>QHXL01000630.1 GCA_003222935.1 Acidobacteriota bacterium | reverse complement strand
TTAGTTTTTAGGCAGTAAGGGATCGCTGTCTTGTTTCGAACTAGAAAACAGTTAGAAGCCCCTCAACTCACGAAATCTGAATCTGTGTGATCTGAGTAATCTGTGGATGCTCTTTTCTTTATTTCGATTCTTCCCCGGTCATATCTACACACGGCCGCGAAGTCGCAGAAGCGACAGGTTTCTTTTCGCTGCGATGGATTCACAAAGAATCTTCCGGCACGCATTTGATCCAGAAAGTCCCAAATTCTTGCGATAACTTCGTGCCGCAACTTGGCCCAGTCTTCGTCCGAGAGAACCGAGTTCTTTGCTTTCAACGTTAGATAATCAAGCTGACTTGCCCGATAGAGACCCTGGTTGCGACGGCCCTGTGCGCCGCGCATGATGTAATAACCACCACCCGCTACGGCGTTCCCCGGCAGTATCAATCGCTCCAGCGCTTCGAGATAGATTGGTATCTGTAAACTTCTACCCGATCGAATGTCGTCTTGAGTTGCCCCGACCGAAAGTTTGTAATCGTAAGCCACGAACGTGTCGTCTTCTGCCAGGTCGACGCGATCGATCTGACCACTGATCTTGATCGTCTCTTCACCGACAAAGGTTTTGCGCGTAAGTTCAAGCGGACTGTCAGTCGAGGCCGGATCTTTTGCCGCTGATCTCGTTCCGCCAAACGCCACTTCAAAGAAAGCAGGCAACACAGACTTGCCGCTCGACTTGTCCTGGATATCCAGCTCATACATCAGGATCTGTTCGAGCAGGATCTTTCTTATTTCCCGATCGATTTTCCAAATCTGCCGGTTCAAGGGTGGCACGACACGCTCGTGTTCATCGAAGACCTTGTCGGCGATCTCTAGCAGTTCTACGCGCAACCTATTTCGATCGAGCGGAGAGAGTGCTTCACGTCGATGCTGCTCAAAGAAACGACGAAGAATGTCGTGGAGCAGTTTACCGGCATCGATGGCCTGCAGATCGAGCGCTGCCTCACCACGTGGTTCCAACTTCAACACGCGTTGCGCAAAGAACCGGTAGGCGCAATTTCCAAACACGCTCAAACCGCTGGCACTGTGTACAAAATCGGCCCCGAACTTTTTCTGAAGAAGGGCAATCAGGTGCGGATCAGTTATCTCACCATCATAGGGTCCAAAATGTTGACTGGCCCTCTGACGCTCGATCTCGATCCGGCGCAAGGCTGACTCGGTAACAAACCCATCATTGCGCGCGAGCGTTAGTAACCGCTTGATGCGAGGCTGCGGCTGGAGCTGTTGTTTTTGTCCGTGGTGGAAGTGTCGCTCCTGTTGTCTCACGAGGCCGACGCTGAGTTCGCTCGTATTCGAAGAGTTGTGAGTCTCTTGTCCGTCGTAGTCGCGCCGCACAGTCTCGGGTTCGAGCTTTAGTGGAAAGATAGCTCGCTGTAACTCGTCGAGGTAATACGAGGGGACCGTTTCAGCGTCGTCTTCCAAAACGAGTGGCCGGGTTAGATAGAGAAACTCGGTCGCGCGACACGCTGATTGATAAAAGTAGTGTTCTTCTTTAAGGAGCGTTGCCGGTGAAATGTCTTCAAGTGTTAGGCCGTACTTTTTGAGTCGTTCGCGTTCCTCGTGTGGATAAAGCCAGTCTCGTGACGCGCGCAGTGGAAAACCACCTTCGATCAAGCCGGCGATGAACACCGCCTTGAATTCCAGGCCGCGAACGTCAGTAGCCTCGAGCACACGTAAACCACTTCGATCTGCCGGACCAAGTATTTGTGATTGGGAACTGAGCGAGCGACGCACTTCGTTAAACTTCGGTTTGTCGTGACTCTACCTGCGGACCACCTGGAGTATTCCCTTCGCCGTCAGCGACAAGAGATGTCCGATAAACTTCAGTTTGTCGTGACTCTACCTGCGAGCCACCTGGAGTATTCCCTTCGCCGTCAGCGACAAGAGATGTCCGATAAACTTCAGTTTGTCGTGACTCTAGCTGCGAGCCACCTGGAGTATTCCCTTCGCCGTCAGCGACAAACTGAAGTTTATCGGACATTAGAGCCGTTAGTTCGATGCTCTTGATCGCCGCGAGGAAAGCTCGACGCAGAGACTCAAGCGCATTGAAGTTGAGCATTACCTGTGGAAGTTCCTGATCGTCTGCTGCTTTTCGAGTTGGTTCAACTATCTGCTCGCGAAAGCCAAACTGATCGAGCAGTCG
>QHXL01000627.1 GCA_003222935.1 Acidobacteriota bacterium | reverse complement strand
AGCTCCTTCTGGACCCGCCAGATCGTCTGAAACCTACAGCTCGACTACCAAAAAGTTCAGGGTATTTACCCTTGATGTTAGTTTGCCATTTATTGAGCGTTCGTTAACGCAAGCTGTAATGGCTGACTAATTTCCTGCCTCCAGAGCCCACTCCCGGTAGCCAATCAGAAGGAGACCAACAATGAAAACCAATATCCAACCACTGCACGATCGCGTAATCGTCAAGCGAATTGATGAAGGCGAGCAGGTGCGTGGCGGCATCATCATTCCTGACACCGCTAAAGAGAAACCCCAGGAAGGGGAAGTGATTGCTGCAGGACTTGGCAAATACAGAGAAGACGGCTCGCGCCAGGCGCTTGATGTCGCTGCCGGCGACCGCGTGTTGTTCGGCAAGTACGGCGGCTCGGAGATCAAGGTCGACGGTGAAGATCTGTTGATCATGCGCGAGGAAGAGATTCTCGGAGTTATCAGCCGGGCGGGTGCGGCTGCCGGCGGCAAGAAGAGCAAGTAATTTCTGGGCTAACGCAAACTGTTAGTTTGCGAACTTAATGGCCCGGGATCGCAAACTACTCGTTTGCGTCAACAATTTTGATTGAGAGAAGAAGGTACGATTATGGCAAAGCAAATAACGCAAGGTGAAGGATCGCGAGCGGCAATTTTACGTGGTGTGAACCAACTCGCAGACACAGTGAAAATCACACTCGGACCTAAGGGACGCAACGTTGTTCTCGATAAGAAATACGGCAGTCCCACCATCACCAAAGACGGAGTGACAGTTGCGAAAGAGATCGAACTCAAAGACGCAACGGAGAATATGGGAGCACAGATGGTGCGCGAAGTAGCGTCGCGGACCAGCGATGTTGCGGGCGACGGCACAACTACAGCGACCGTGCTCGCGCAAGCGATTTTCCGTGAGGGCGTGAAGACCGTTGCCGCGCGTTGAAGCGAGGTATCGATAAAGCAGTCGAACGAGCAACTCAAGAGATTAAGAAAATGTCGAAACCAGTAAGTGGCGACATGATTGCGCAGGTCGGCACGATTTCGGCAAATGGCGATGAAAGTATCGGTGAGTTAATTGCCGAGGCCATGGGCAAAGTTGGCAAGGACGGCGTCATCACGGTCGAAGATTCGAAGACCATGGAGACCGCCCTGGAAGTTGTCGAAGGGATGCAATTTGATCGCGGCTACCTTTCACCGTACTTCGTCACTAATGCAGAAACGATGAAGGCTGAACTTGAGAGCCCGGTCATTCTACTGGTTGAAAAAAAGATTACGTCGATGAGAGACATGCTCCCCATTCTTGAGCAGGTTGCCAAAGTGGGTAAACCAATCCTGATCATCGCTGAGGATGTAGAAGGCGAAGCGCTGGCAACTCTCGTGGTAAACAAACTGCGCGGAACGATTAACGTTGCTGCAGTAAAGGCGCCAGGTTTTGGAGATCGTCGTAAGGCAATGCTTGATGACATTGCTGTCCTTACAGGTGGCAAGGTTATTAGTGAAGACCTGGGGATCAAACTCGAGAACGTATTGCTTGACGATCTCGGCAGCGCAAGGCGCGTGACGATCGACAAAGACAACACGACGATCATTGATGGCGGTGGCGACACCAAAGACTTGCAAGGTCGGGTGAAAGTACTCAAAGCTCAAATCGAAGAGACGACGTCGGATTATGACCGTGAAAAATTGCAGGAGCGATTGGCAAAACTGGTCGGTGGCGTTGCGATAATCCGCGTTGGCGCGGCAACGGAAACCGAACTCAACGAGAAGAAGGCGCGCGTTGAAGATGCAATGCACGCGACCCGCGCGGCCGTGGAAGAAGGCATCGTGCCCGGTGGTGGTGTGGTGTTTATTCGTGCCGCGAAAGTGCTCGACAAATTCCTGGCCTTAGGCACTGAAGGCGAGGGTGACCCTGACGAGCAAATCGGTGTCAGCATCGTCAAGCGCGCTCTCGAAGAGCCGCTACGTCAGATAGTTTTAAACGCCGGCAAAGAGGGCGCCGTCGTTGTTGAGCAGGTTCGTCGCGAGAAGCACCCAAACTTTGGTTACAACGCTGTAACCGAAAAGTTTGAAGACCTCGTGGCAGCCGGTGTGATTGATCCCGCAAAGGTAACGCGTTGTGCGCTACAAAACGCGGCGTCAATCGCAGGCTTAATGCTCACAACTGAAGCCCTCATTTCTGAGCTACCGAACGATGACAAGCCACGGGCATTGCCCGGCGGCATGGACATGTAATTCGTGGCAAATTGGGAGGCCAACATGTTCGCCATGCAGGCTTTCGTTAACTCATCAAAGGAAAAGTCCTGCTGATGAAACCCAAAGGGGTAAAGGTAAGAAAAAAATGTCTATGAAACTTTATGTTGGAAATCTTTCGTTTGAAACGTCGAGCAGTGAATTACAAACGTTGTTCGCGCAAACGGGAACAGTTGAAAGCGTATCCCTGATTGAAGATCGGGAAACGGGGCGCTCACGTGGCTTCGGCTTCGTTGAGATGTCCACAAACGAAGAGGGTGCTGCAGCTATCGCGAAATTTGATGGTCAGGACCTGGGTGGTCGAGCATTGAAAGTCAACGAGGCCAAGCCACGTGAAAATCGTGCCGGCTTTATCCGATAATTAAGCAAATCGGAAAATTGAAAGGTCTCGGGCATTAATCAGCCCGAGACCTTTTTTTGTGAGCTTAACCTTTACACTCCGAGCAAGCCGTCTACAACCGGTCATGACTTAATAAAAGCCAGCGACAGAGTTGTTGCTCCACTGAGTGCAGCCGGTTGCAAACAGCCATCTGCGAGATCTGCTTACTCTAGTGTACGCTCCAAAACACAATTGAATGCAAGCCGCACTAAACTAATGGACTAGAACTTAAGCCCGAGCAGAAGCTGCTGCTAAGTCTCGTCCGTCCTAACGTGGACCGAAGGACCGACTAGGATATTGCTTTCCATTTAATCGTTAAGACCAAGCTCATCGATTCGCTGTTCACCCGAGTGGCAAGACCCCGTTAGGCTGTTACCGATAATCAGCAAGCTCACTCGACAATGTCTCGCATTCAACGATTTCTCAGCGACTGCAACCTTATCCACTCATCGCGCAACCAGTAACGCGTTCGGAGCGACAACATCCTTCGTGCCAGTTTTTTTAGCGGTGAAAATCTAATCTGAAAAGCGATGCTTCTTTGACAATTACTTAGCGCCTTCCAAATCTCCGGTTGATCGATCATCTCGCTGTTCAGGTAATGCTCCAGCCAACTCAGAAAACGCTGCCAGGCCATAAGGTCGTCG
>QHXL01000092.1 GCA_003222935.1 Acidobacteriota bacterium | reverse complement strand
TGTGCTGATGCAGTACTTTGGTTATCTGCGACGCAACCCGAATGACCCGCAGGACACGGACTACACAGGTTACGACTTCTGGCTGACGAAGTTGAACCAGTTCAATGGAAACGCGGTGAATGCGGAGATGGTGAAAGCGTTCATTCTCTCGGGCGAATATCGCCACCGCTTTGGCCCATGATCAGATTGGTAAAAAACTTAATGATCAAACAAAGGAAGAACCCCACATTAGCACTGTCTTTATCATTGAGACTGTTGTTTGTCGGTCTCTTTCTGGCGGTTTTAGCGGTGGTTCTGTTCCCTGGTAACGCAGGATCTAACGCTCAGGCGCCGACCCGTGGGCAGACAACACCGCCAGAGTTAGTCTTGCAAGCGGGGCACTCAATCAAAGTGATCGCCGTGGCGTTGAGTCCCGACAGTCGCGTTCTTGCTTCAGCAAGCGCCGACAACACGATCAGACTCTGGGATGTCAGCAGCGGAAATGAACTCCGAACCCTCAGTGGCCATGCCGGATGGGTCAAAGCAGTGGCATTCAGTGGTGATGGAAAGCTGCTGGCCTCCGGTAGTAACGACCGCAGCGTAAGGCTCTGGGACGTTCAAACAGGTCGCGAACTCCATGTGCTCACAGGCCACACCGCCCCGGTGGAGTCGCTTGCGTTTAGCGCTGATGGAAGCAAGTTAGTTTCAGGCGGCGCAGATAACACAGTTCGAGTGTGGAATAGCGCCACTGGTGGCGAAGAGAATTTGCTGAAGGGTCATACGGACTGGGTTACCGCTGTTAGCTTCAACGCTGACGGACGATCGATAGCCTCTGGAAGTAAAGACAACACAGTTCGGATTTGGGAGCTACAAAACAGTCGTGATCCTCGGGTTTTAAAAGGCCATACTGATCGAATACGAACTGTGGCGTTTAGTCCAGACGGGCAATCGCTGGCGACAGCTGGTTTGGACCACACAATAAAACTTTGGAAGACAGTCAGCGGTAAGGAAGGCAAAACATTCAAGAGTAGTAAGAATGTGATTGCCGTCACTTTCTCAAGCGACGGCAGTCAACTGTTTTCGGCAAGTGATAACAAAGCCGTCACTTCCTGGGATCTTAATAGCGGCCGTGAACTGCGGACAGCGGGAGATGCAGCCAGCATTGAAGTTGTAGATTCGATCGCGTTTGCCAGCGATAGACGATCCTTCGTGTCGAGTGCTGACAAGGCTGTTGAGCTGTTTGACGTTTCCAGTGGAGCAAAGCTGCGAACATTTGATAGCCGTGCGACAGGTTTTTATGCCGTTGCCTTTAGTCCAAACGGGCGCTGGTTGGCATCTGGTGGTAAGGACAAAACGGTTCGACTTTGGGATACGACCATCGGCAGAGAGATGCCGGCACTGGTTGGTCACACTGGTTACGTCACTTCAATTTCATTCAGCAACGACGATCGTTGGATCGCATCGGCGAGTATCGATAAGACGATTCGGATCTGGGAAACTTCCACCGGTCAGGAAATCAAAAAACTCACCGGACATGAAGGCTCGATCGACGCCATCACGTTTAGTCCCGACAACCGCTGGATCGCTTCGGCAAGCTTCGATCGCACGGTAAGAATCTGGGATGTCGCTGAAGGACGCGAGAGTCGGAAATTGGCAGGGCACGCGGGGGAAGTAACCACGGTTGCCTACAGTGCCGACGGACGATGGCTTGCATCTGGAAGCGTTGATAAGACCATTCGCATTTGGGATACGACCACCTGGACCGAGCCGCGTGTAATTAATGATGAGCGTCGAATTAATACTCTCGCTTTCAGTCCCGACAATAAGTTGATCGCAGCCGGGACTGGCGAGATGACGATCAAGCTAATTGACGTTGCTTCGGGACAACCAGTGCGATCAGGCGCAAGCGAGGGTGGCGAAGTGCGCTCCGTAACGTTTAGTCCAGACGGACGCTCGCTTGTTTCAGCCTGGAGCGACGAGGCCGTTCGCCTCTGGGATGTTGCAAGCATGTCGAAACCACGAGTGTTGCGTGAACACTCAGGTAGCGTGAATGCTGTCGACTTCGATTCAGACGGAAAATGGCTCGTCTCGTGCAGTGAAGATGGGACCATCATCGTCTGGAACGCCCAGTTGGGAAGCAAGGTCGCGACCTTAATGTCTTTCAAGGAAAGTAACGACTGGGTCGTAATAACTCCTGATGGTCTTTTTGATGGCTCACCAGTTTCATGGCGACAGATTGTGTGGCGCTTTGGTGGAAACACTTTCAACTTTGCGCCGGTGGAGTCGTTCTTCAGCGAGTTCTATTACCCGGCATTACTTGCCGACATTCTGAGCGGAAAGAAGCCACACGCACCGCAAGACATTTCGCAAAAGGATCGCCGTCAGCCGCAAATGAATCTATTGGCAGCGTCGACTACAGAGGGACCACTAGCGTCGCGGACTGTAAGTCTCAAGATTGACCTGGCTGAGGCAAAGTCTGACGCTGATCATAAGACGGGAAGTGGCGTTCGCGACGTTCGGTTGTTCCGTAACGGTTCACTAGTGAAGGTTTGGCACGGAGAGGTGACGCTGGATCAAGGCGGCAAGGCGACGTTACAAACCACCGTTTCGTTGAGCGCCGGCGCGAACGACTTCACCGCCTACGCATTCAATCGCGACAACGTCAAATCAGGTGATGTGAGCCTGCAGCTGGTAGGGGCGGAGACATTGCGGCGTAAAGGCACTGCGTATGTCGTGATTGTGGGCGTAAACGAGTATGCAAATTCTGCGTTCAACTTGCGCTACGCCGTCGCGGATGCGGAGGGGTTTGGCACTGAGCTGCTCCAAGCGCAAAGGCAGTTGGGGAATTTTCAATCGGTCGAAGTGGTTCCCTTGCTGAACAAGAATGCGACAAAAGCGAACATCATGCTTCTCTTGCGTCGTCTTGCTGACAGCGCCGCCACTTTGCCTCCTAACGCACCAAGTGAGTTAGAAAGAGTGAAACTGGCCCAGCCCGAAGACGCGGTTGTTGTCTACTTTGCGGGTCACGGGACAGCGTCCAATGACGGCCGTTTCTATCTGATTCCACATGACCTGGGTTATGATGGCCCACGAACACAGCTATCCGAGCCGGCGCTTCAGGGCATTTTCGAACATGGAATCTCTGACACGGAGCTCGAGACAGCGTTTGAAGGGATCGACGCGGGACAAGTGCTACTGGTTATAGACGCCTGTAACTCCGGACAGGCACTTGAATCAGAAGAAAAGCGTCGTGGCCCAATGAACGCGAAAGGTTTAGCACAACTTGCCTATGAAAAAGGGATGCACATCCTGACAGCCGCCCAGAGCTATCAGGCAGCTCTCGAGCAACGCCAACTGGGCCATGGGTATCTGACCTATGCGCTGGTCGAAGAAGGCCTCAAAACACACGCCGCTGATATGAAACCAAAGGACGGTGTGGTGACACTCCCGGAATGGCTCGACTATGCAGTTGGTCGGGTTCCGCAGATGCAACTTGGGGTCGCCAAGGATGTGCAGGGTCGGTTGCTTGAGCACGAGGATGCGAAGCGAAAACGGACGGAACGGGACGTTCAGCGACCCAGAGTTTTTTACCGCCTGGGCCTGGATAGCAAGCCATTGATTGTTGCGCGAACGGGAGCTGCCGCAACCATAGCTCAGTGAGTCGTTATACCAAGGAGGTGGCCCATTATTAGTGATCAAACCAGCCGGACTGTTGTCGCCAATGAATCAAATGGTTCAAGCGCTGGCGCCGTCAGGGCTCTTGCCTCGGATTCCATCATTGGACTGACGCTCAAAGAACGTTACCTGGTCGAGAAAGAGATCGGAAAGGGTGGCTTTGGTGCAGTGTACCTGGCGCGCGATCTGGAGTTGTTGTCTAAACCGGTTGTGATCAAGCTGCTGCTCGAGAAGTCGCTGGACAATGACTGGGTTGTTCAGAAGTTTCGCCATGAGATTGAAGCACTTTCCCGGATCGATCATCCCGGCGTGGTAGGCGTGCTGGCAACGGGCAACATGCCCAGCGGAAATCCCTTCATCGTGATGGAGTATGTGGAGGGCGTTAGTTTGCGCTCCTTAATGGAGGAGGAACGCAATGGAATGGACTTCGACCGAGTCACTAACATCATTCATCAAGTTGGCTACGCTCTGAAAGCAGCTCATGAAAAAGGGATAGTTCATCGCGACCTTAAACCAGAGAATGTCATGGTTCGCCAGCTCGACGGTGAGGAAGAGCAGGTAAAGTTAATTGACTTTGGAATTGCCAAGGTAAAGGATTCTCGACTTGCCCCTAGTACCGTGGTGGGAGAGACCGCCGGAACCATCGTTTATATGGCGCCGGAACAGATAAATGCTCAAACGGTATCTGCGTCGACGGACATCTACTCACTGGGCACAATTGCTTACGAGATGTTGACGACTCGCAGGCCTTTCAACCCCACCACGCTTTTTCAGTTAAGTGAGATACAACGCGCGGGAGTAAAGATTAAGCCCAGCGATTTGCGTCGGGGTTTGCCTCTGGCAGCTGACGACGTAATCCTGAGAGCGCTCTCTTTCGAACCAGAAGACCGGTTTGCCACAGCGGGTAAATTTGCGGATGCTTTTGCTGAAGCCATGTTAGAGGGAACAGTCTCTGCATCACGTCGAGCCCAGGCAATAGCAAAAACAGTCCACTTAAAGAAAGAGGTGGCAGCACCTCTCCCGCAGAAACGAAAACCGTGGTTGCTGGTAGTTCCTGTGATTCTCTTGTTAGCCGTGGCTGCAACCGCGGCCGCCTTCATCTGGAAAAGCTCAACCAGGAGCGTGGCCAACGAACCTGTTGCCGTAAGCCAGCCACCCGCGGGCAATCCAACAACGACCAGCGCCGCAACGACTCGCAAGGTCGATTATTTCTTGAGGGTCCAGAAGTACCTTCCGGATGGAACAAAGTATCAACAGCCTTTCAAATCAACCGGACGTGAGACTCTCGCCGATGGATGGCGGGTCACGCTAAACATCGCGAGTCCTCAAGCCGGATTCCTGTACCTAATCAACGAAGGTCCACAGGCAAACACCATTACCTACAACTTGCTGTATCCGTCTCCAAAGTACAGTAAGGGTTCTGCCCTGCTCGCAGAGGGCCAGCAGCGTGAAATTGGACCATTCCAACTCGATCCTAGCCAGGGCAAAGAAAAACTCTGGCTCGTATGGTCGGCTAATGAAGTTCCTGAATTTGAGGCCGTTAAAGGTGTTGTGAATCCGAAGGACCGTGGGGTCATTTCTGATCAGCAACGGATTGACGCTATCCGTACGTTTCTGTCGTCACACTCGTCAAACGAACCTGAGGAGTACATTGACAAGGTCAATTATGTCGTTCAGGTACGCAGTAAATCCGACGTGCTGGTGAAGCTTATCGAACTGGAACATCACTAGTTCTTGTCGGTTCGTGTCTTATGAAATCTCTTTATCGTCGTAAGGCTTCGTAATTTGTATTCTCGGGAACACTTGAGGAGGTAGGTATGAAGAAGCGTCGTGTGGGCTTTGCCGTGACGGTTGCGGCACTACTGGTAATGAGCATCATTCCCCTGGGCTCAGCCAAAGTTGCTACTCAACAATCTGACGACGACGAATCGTCTCGACAGTTGTTTGCGGCGGAGTTCATAAATTCGCGTCCTGGTCCAAAGCCGCCTCGAACACCGGATCCGAAAGCGACGACCACCGCGCCGCCCAGTTTTGCATCGGAATTACTTGGAGTCACCCTCTGGCGTTTGCGACCAGCGGCTGCAAAAGACGATGTTCAGACACGTCTCTTAACTCACGAAGAGGATTCAGATCCTTTTCTGGTTGCGGAGCGCGTCAGTTCCGATACGAAATTCACGGTTGGGCAGAAGGTGCGGCTTAGTATTGAGTCGCCGCGGGCTGGTTATCTCTACGTAATCGATAGAGAGGAATATGCAGACGGAACTTTTAGCGATCCTTATCTTATCTTCCCGACGTTAAAGATCCGGAACGGCGACAACAAAGTGTCGGCGGGGCGCTTGACCGAGATTCCGGATCAGGAAGATAAGCCGATCTATTTCAGAATGACCAAGAGTCGTCCTGACCAGGTTAGTGAAGTCTTGACTGTTTTGGTTACGCCTCAGCCTATTCCGGGCCTGGAACTCACAGCGAAAGCGATAAAGCTGCCAAACGAACAGTTTGCGCACTGGGAACAATCGTGGAAAGCTCCAGCGAAGCGGGTAGAGGTTGCCCACCACGCTGTCGTCAATTACACCAAAGCAGAAATGGCTGCCGGCTCCAAAGTCTCCAGTCTGTTGGGTAGAAAAGACCCGCCACCTCAAACGATTTTCCGAGTGTCCGGAAAGCCGAAGGATCCCATTTTGATTACCATCGCTTTGCAGTACGCCCCAGCGCAAAGCTCAGCTCAACTGTTCCGCTCCTTGCCTTCTTCGTTCGAGCTTTGCGCGGGGCAATAGTCTCGCATCAAGGCCCGAACCTGTGGCGGTATTCGCCAGAAACGATGAACGCTTTCACCATCTCCGCGTTCACAAAATTGCCGTTGAATTGATTAGAATTCATACCCGGCGGAGTCAGTATCCTGCGGATCGTTGGGATTGCGACGCATATACCCGAGGTACTGCATCAGCACAAACGCGCAATTGAATTCAGACGTACATAAATAAGTGAGGCTAGGATGCACCCGGGATGTGTAGGCAACCGGAGAGGATAAAATGCGTCTCGCTCGTCGTTTCCTTCTCATCATGCTCCCGCTTATCACCTGGTCCACTTACCCAGTGACCGCCGAAAAGAATGGCGGCAAAGCGATCGTCTACGTTGGCACTTTCAAACGAGAACCCAGCAAAGGGATTTACGCATGGCGAATGGACTTGAGCTCAGGCAAGATGGAGCCATTGGGGCTGGCGGCAGACACTATGAGACCGGTCTTCATAGCAGTGCACCCAAACCGCCGGTTCCTTTATGCTGTTAGTCGGCCCACGGCCGTTGATCGAACGAGTTTGGGTGTGGTGCTCGCTTACGCCATCGATCCAAAAACGGCAAAGTTGACGCTTCTCAACTCCTCCTCTACACGTGGAATCGATCCGGCCTACGTGACGTTGGATCGAACTGGTCAAAACCTGCTGGTAGCAAACTTTGGGTCGAACGCCGGGAACGGATGCGTCGCAGTTTTTCCCGTCAAGAAAGATGGGACTCTTGGTGAAAGCTCAGACTTCATTGTGTACAGCGGGACTGGTGTCCATCCACAACGCCAGCAGGGACCTCACTCACACGCGATCAATGTCTCACCTGACAACCGCTTCGCTTTTGTGGCGGATCTCGGTCTAGACAAAATTTTCACTTATCTGTTTGACGCGGGGAAGGGAAAGCTGACGCCTAACAATCCGTCGTTTGCCTCGCTACCTCCCGGATCTGGACCGCGTCAGTTTGTCTTTCACCCTAGCGGCAAGTTCTTTTACGTGGTGAATGAGCTCCAGTCGACGCTCACAGCGTTTACGTATTCGACCGGCTCTCTAAAGGAGTCGCAGATTATTTCAACGCTACCGCAGAACTTTAGCGGTGCAAACAGCTCTGCAAGTCTTCAAGTTCATCCCAACGGTAGGTTCCTCTACGCGTCGAACCGGGGTGCTGACGATATTGCTGTTTACTCAATCGCTAAAGAGGGAACTCTGACGCTGGTTGAATCTGTCCCTACGCAAGGGAAAACGCCGGGTAGCTTCGCGATTGATCCAAGCGGCACCTGGCTTATCGCAGCTAACCAGTCGTCGAACTCGCTTGTCTTGTTCAGAATTGATCCGCAGACGGGACGGCTGACCTCAACAGGGCAAAGCTTCGAGGTTGGAACACCTTCGTGTGTGAGATTCCTATCTCTGAACTGAATATGTGATCGCACCGATCACCCGTAGGTAAAAACGCAGAAATTATTTCAAAGGGCGCAGCCCAGGCGAAAGAGCGAGTCGCTACGGAAAGGCACAGCCATCCCTCACAACAGGCGGCAAAGCCGTCTGCGAACAACTACTATTTGCTCCCAGCAAGAGCGACTACTGAAGTTCCGCCACTCTACTGAAGCTTGACCTTAATTACTTCACCAGGCCTTTTCCCATGGCGATGGTTACCTTACGCTCAATCGCGGGGATCGTAACAACCTCTAACGCACCATTGGGCCAGCGTATTTCGACCTTATCGATGCGAGTAGCTGAGCCCAGTCCGAAATGCAACGTGAGATCGTTCTGAGACGCGTAACTGGTTCCGCTGATTACATCCTGACGTTGTCGGATCTTGTTGGCAGAAACATAGACTGTTGTGCCGATCGAGTCAGCTGGGCTTTTCTTATTGACATCACCTATGAGGCGCAACGCGATCCAGTGACCTGCGGGTTGGGTAACGTTCTTCAGGATAGCGGGCTTTGAATCGATATTGTTGATGACCAGGTCGACCCGCCCGTCACCATCCAGGTCACCACTTGCCATTCCTCGCGAGCGCCAGGCAGAAGCAAGTGCGCTTCCAGGCGCTGCGCCGACTCGCTCAAACTTACCATTCCTTAAGTTACGAAAAAGAAGTGGTTGCTGAGCATAGGTTGTTCCCCACGCGTAATCATCAACTGCCGGATAAACGTGTCCATTCGCAACCATCAAGTCGCTCCAGCCATCGTTGTCGTAATCGATGAACGTGGTGCCCCAACCAAGAAATGGCAGTGTCGGTTCACCCAGGCCAGCTGGAAAGGTTTCGTCGGCAAAGTTTCCCTCGCCGTCGTTGTGATACAGGGTATTGGAGTCGTCCGAGAAGTTTGTTATGTGAAAATCAATGCGGCCATCGTTGTCGTAGTCTCCAACTGCGAGACCCATTCCTGCTTGCTCACGACCGTTTTCGTTGAGTGCCACACCTGCTTCATACCCGGTTTCAGTAAAAGTGCCATCGCCTTTGTTGATGTAGAGTTGATTTGGATTTGAGTCGTTGACAACAATCAAATCGAGCAAGTTGTCGTCGTTGATATGAACGAATGAAGAAGTAAAGCCATAGTACTTTTGCGGGTCGTTGACACCGGCTCGAACGCTTACGTCCTCGAACGTTCCGTCAGCCTTCTGCCGGTAGAGGGTGTCACTCTCGCCGCTGAGCCCGCGTGGGCCACACATCGTTGGTACACCTCGAAACTGACACAGCGAACTGTTTGCAGCCGAGGGAGTGGCAGGTAACTTATTGAAATCTACGCGTACGTAACCTGGAACAAAGAGGTCAAGCCGACCATCCCGGTCGTAGTCTCCCCACGTTGCTCCCGTGCTCCAACCTCTCCGCGCGACTTTTAACTCTTCAGCTACGTCAGTAAATGAACCATTGGCGTTGTTTCGGTAGAGACGCGAGACACCAAGGTTGCTGACGTAAATATCAGGTCGACCATCGTTGTTGTAATCGCCGATTGCGACTCCCATTCCCCAACGTTGATTTGCGACGCCCGTTTTCTCGGTAACGTCTTCAAACTTCCAGTTTCCCAAATTTCGATATAGAGCAGCTCGAGGAGATTCTTCTTTCCCACGGACCGCGTCCAGCGTCGAGCCATTCAACAAATAAATATCCAGGAGGCCGTCACCGTCGTAATCAAAAAGGGCTACTCCCGCGGAGACGGTGTCGAAAATGTATTCCTTTGCTGAAGTGCCACTGCGATTTTTGAAGGCTGCGACGGCGGTCTTGTCGGTAACGTCTTCGAAG
>QHXL01000091.1:4021-20175 GCA_003222935.1 Acidobacteriota bacterium | reverse complement strand
TAATGTCATTCGGGCCTCGGACCTGTGTGGAGGTCCGCCCTTTCTTAAAGAGTCATCGGAGATTGCCGCACTAGAAGCCAAATTCGCCCCCGTTCAGCGGGATGGAAAGGCAGTCAAGGTGTCGGGCGTGCTCGCTTACAAATTTGTCCGTCAGTAAGAATACTTTGTCATGCGAGCAGTCATCCAACGCGTTACTCGAGCCAAAGTTACAATCGACAACGAGACTGTCGGAAAGATCGAACGTGGTGTCGTCGTCCTGTTAGGTGTCGCGCTAGCCGACACTCAGTCCGATGCCGACTATCTTGCTCAGAAAATAGTCTCACTCAGAATTTTCGACGATATGGAAGGACGGATGAACCTATCCGTTAAGGACGCTCAGAGTGGTCTGCTCGTCGTCTCGCAGTTCACCCTTTACGGGGACGTGCGACGGGGAAATAGACCTTCATGGAGTGATGCTGCTCCGCCTGAGGTAGCGGAGCCTTTGTATGAATACTTTGTGAGTAAGTGCCGAGAGCTGATTATGGAGGTCCAAACCGGCAGCTTTCGAAAGATGATGCAGGTTGAACTCGTTAACGATGGACCAGTCACCCTGATGTTAGACAGCAAGAAGTTGTTCTGACTACTCAGATCATATCCTCTGTTGCTTTTGAGCCTTCCTCTAATTCATATCGATTTCGATCACGCTTTTCAATCTTATCGATGAACTCGAGTTCCTCATTGTCTTCGAAACTGACGCCGACCGCCTGTGCGTTTTCTTCTACCAGCGACTGATCAGGAGTTGGATTATCTCCCGCCACTGTTTCCGAGCCACTCTCATTTACATCTTCCCAGTTTGCGTCGAGATCACCCCCGGCATCACTCGGTGATGCGGCAGTATTGTTTCGCAGACGATGGGCCAGCAATTCAGGATCTTTAGGAGCACGCGAAATCTCTTCTTCCATAAATTCTTCAATCTCAGGATTGGGTACATAGTCTGGATTGTTGGCAAGATATTCAAAGTTCTCGGCATGTTTCTTGGGCATAACACCTCTCCTTGATTTTCTGTATCGGGCTGAAACTTGAGATTCTCAGATCGAAGTTACAGAAGCGTGTCGGGCTGACAGGGGTTATCGAGTAGTAGGGGAATTCGTGTGGCAAAACTATAGCAAACGCCGAAAAAGTCGGCCAAAGAAAGTGCATCAGTAAAGTCAGACGATTATCAACGATGTAAAAGAAAGGCTTGCTTGACGATTATAAATGTGGACTTTACACTTCAATTTGAACCACAGCTTCTACATTTCATCCATCAGACGAACTCGAGTCGTCGTACTTCCCAGGAAAGGGTTTGAGCATACCTATGTCAAATAGCGCCTTTGATTCATTGCAGTCATTTGAAGTCAGCGACGGTGTCGAAGGCAGTTTTTATTCGCTCCCGCAACTTGAAAAAAATGGTGTTGGACCAATCTCTCGCTTGCCCATCAGCATTCGGATTGTTCTCGAATCGGTGCTGCGCAAATGTGATGGCGAGAAGATTACTGAAGTGAACGTCAGAGCACTCGCGAACTGGAAACCAAACGCTAAACGGGTCGAAGAGATTCCTTTCGTAGTTGCGCGCGTACTCCTTCAGGACTTCACTGGAGTTCCACTGCTGGTCGATCTTGCCGCAATGCGTTCAGCCGTTGCGCGACTCGGAAAAAACTCCGCGATTATCGAACCCCTGGTCCCGGTTGATCTTGTGATCGACCACTCCGTTCAGGTCGATTCTCCAGTACCAAAGATGCGCTGGAAAAGAACATGGAGATGGAGTTCAGACGCAATCGATCGCGTTACCAGTTTTTGAAGTGGGGCACACAGGGCTTTGATGGTTTTCGTGTAATACCGCCGGGAATTGGAATCTGTCATCAGGTTAACCTCGAATACCTGGCAAAGAATGTTTGGGAGAAGAATGTTTACTTCCCAGATACGCTCGTTGGGACCGATTCGCATACGACGATGATAAATGGTCTGGGGATCGTCGGTTGGGGCGTCGGCGGGATTGAAGCAGAAGCTGCGATGCTCGGTCAGCCTGAACCGACCTCGTGCTGCGTGTGACCGAAATGATGCGCGCCGCGAAGGTGGTCGGAAAATTCGTGGAGTTTCACGGTGAAGGAGCCGTCAGTTTATCCGCGACCGATCGCGCGACGATTGCCAACATGGCGCCCGAGTACGGCGCGACTATGGGTTTCTTTCCAACCGATGAAGAGACTTGCCAGTATCTCCTGGCGACTGGTCGCGATGAAGCGCATGTCGAGTTAGTAAGACGTTACTACAAAGCCCAGGGCATGTTTGGTATTCCGAAGAAAGGTGAATGTGACTACAGCGCGGTTTACGATCTCGACCTTGCTTCGATTGTGCCCAGTGTTGCTGGTCCAAAGCGTCCCCAGGATCGAATTCAGTTGTCTCAATTGAAGGAGCGGTTCAATGAGCTCATGGTCAAACCTGTATCTGAAGGAGGATATGGGAAGTCGGAAGATGAGTTGTGGACTCGCTATCACGTGAAGATTGGCGCGGACAGACAACGAGTTGTCGCCGGTGGTGGTGAACAAAGAACCGAAACGGTCCCGGGTATATCTGCTGCTGGTGTTTCCGATCAGGGAACGAGTGTTTGGACTGAAACCGAAATGGTCAACAACCGTCCAACGCCAGACCTGGTCCATGAGATTCCCGAAGACGAGTATCCCAGCGGCGACGAACTGCTCGGCCATGGCGATGTACTTATCGCCGCCATTACCTCTTGCACAAATACCTCAAACCCCAGCGTAATGTTGGCGGCTGGTCTGCTTGCGAAAAAAGCAGTTGAGCGTGGTCTATCAGTCAGTCCAAAAGTTAAAAACTCACTCGCTCCTGGTTCGCAAGGCAGGGCTGCAACCGTATCTGAATGAACTCGGGTTCAATATAGTTGGCTATGGCTGCACGACCTGTATTGGTAACTCTGGACCACTGGATCCTTCGCTTGAGCAGGCGGTAATTGAACGCGACGTCGTCGCGGCTTCCGTACTTTCGGGTAATAGAAACTTCGAAGCCCGGGTTCATCAGAGTATTAAGGCTAACTTCCTGATGAGTCCGCCCCTCGTAGTTGCATTTGCGCTTGCCGGTCGGGTTGACGTCGACTTCGCAACTGAACCGGTTGGCACTGGAAAAGATGGGGACGTCTACCTGAAAGACATTTGGCCCACGTTACAGGAAGTGAACGACGTAATGCGGTCGGCCTTTGATCCTGAAACTTACCGGCGGCTTTACGGAAACTTCGCCGATCAAAATCCGTTGTGGAATGAAATTCCGACGACGACGGGAAATGTTTATCAGTGGGAACTTGAATCGACCTACATCCGTGAGCCACCTTACTTCGATAACTTCAAAAACGCTTTGGAGCCACTGTCTGACATCAAGGAAGCGCGAGCCCTGGCCATCTTTGGAGATTCAGTAACGACGGATCATATTAGCCCGGCCGGGGCTATCAAGCCTTCTTCGCCTGCCGGTCTTTATCTCCAGGAGCGTGGCGTCGATATTAAGGATTTCAATAGTTACGGTGCGCGACGTGGCAACCATGAGGTGATGGTTCGTGGCACGTTCGCCAACGTCCGCATCAAAAACCTGATGGTGCCCGGAGTTGAAGGTGGCGTGACACTCCATCAACCTGATGGCGAACGAATGAGCATTTACGATTCGGCTATGAAGTATCAGGATGAGGGAACGCCCCTCATAATCTTCGCGGGCCAGGAATACGGAACAGGCAGTTCTCGAGACTGGGCCGCGAAAGGAACCCGTCTACTTGGAGTGAAGGCGGTTATCGCCCAGAGTTTCGAGCGCATTCATCGTAGCAACCTGGTGGGTATGGGAGTGCTGCCTTGCCAATTCAAGGACGATACCACGGCCGCATCACTGAATCTGAACGGGACCGAACGATATGATCTGCACGGGATCGAGGACGGAGTAGAGGTGGGTGAAGACCTGAAGTTGGTCATCCATCGTGCCAGTGGCGCGATCGAAGAAGTTCCAGTCACTCTTCGTATTGATACTCCAATCGAAGTTGATTACTACAACCACGGTGGGATCCTGCCGTTTGTGTTGCGACAACTACTGGCGGGAACTACGGATTTCTAAAATCGCTGGTGACCCGGTTTGGAATCTCTGTGTTACCTCTGTGCCCTCTGTGTCTCTGTGGTTGAGTAAGTTGCTGAGATCGACTTCACCACAGAGACACAGAGGTACCACAGAGAAGATTCAAACTATGCCACTACCCTAAAACACGACTCTTTGGACACTGGGGAACAATATGTCATCTGCACAGCAAGTTGAAGATACAACGAAAAACTATCAGCTTTTCATTGACGGAAAGTGGGTTGATGCCGAATCAGGCAAAACTTTTTCAACTCCAAACCCGGCGACGGGTGAATTGTTGGCCGAAGTAGCTGAGGCCGACAAGGTCGACATTGACAAAGCGGTCAGCGCAGCGCGACGCGCCTTTGAGGGTAAATGGTCCAAGATGAGTGCGCGCGATCGCGGCCGGCTCTTGTACAAGCTCTCGCAACTGATCGATGAACACTCCGCAGAGCTGGCGGCGATCGAAACTGCCGATAACGGTAAGCCGATAAAGGAATCGCTTTACGTAGACATTCCTCAAGTCGTCGAAAACTTTGAATACTTCGCAGGTTGGGCCACAAAGATCGAAGGCGAAACTATTCCTGTCCCAGGCAAGATGTTCAACTATACGCTTCGAGAACCGATCGGAGTGTGTGGCCAGATTATTCCCTGGAATTTTCCGCTTCTAATGGCCGCGTGGAAATTGGCGCCCGCGCTTGCAGCGGGTAACACCGTCGTCTTGAAACCGGCTGAGCAAACACCGGTAGGCGCCATGGAGTTGGCTAAACTGATTCAGGAAGCGGGATTTCCTGAGGGCGTTGTGAACGTCGTGCCCGGCTATGGTGAAACGGCTGGAGCTGCATTGGCTGGTCATCCGGGCATCGACAAGGTTGCCTTCACAGGTTCAACTGAGGTCGGAAAGTTAATCGCAAAATCCGCGGCCGATAATTTAACCAAAGTCTCCCTCGAGCTCGGTGGTAAAGCTCCAAACATAGTTTTCGCTGATTCCGATCTTGATCAAGCGGTTGCTGGTGCAATGATGGGAATCTTCTACAACCAGGGTCAGGTATGTTGCGCTGGTTCGAGATTATTCGTTGAAGAAAGTGTAAAGGATGAATTCCTGTCAAAACTTTCTGAACGAGCCGAGAGGATTGCAGTCGGCGATCCGATGGACAAAGCCACTCAAATGGGACCACAGGTTTCTGAGGAGCAGTTGAACAGGATTAAAGGTTACGTCGAAATCGCTCGTGGTGAGGGTGCAGCTGTTCTGGTAGGTGGTGAGTCGCCGAAACTCGAAGGCGCATTTCAAAAAGGTTACTTTTTCCGGCCCACAATCTTTGCCGATGTGAACAACAAGATGCGTGTGGCCCAGGAAGAGATTTTTGGTCCGGTGGTTTCCGTGATCAGTTTCACAGACGAAGAGGATTTGATCAAACAAGCGAACGACACGATCTATGGGCTGTCTGCCGGTATCTGGACCCAGGACATCACTCGTGCACATCGCTTCGCAAAAGAGATTAAAGCCGGCGTCGTGTGGATCAATACCTACAATATGTTCAACGCAGCGTCTCCCTTTGGTGGTTACAAACAATCCGGCTATGGACGTGAAATGGGCCGTCACGCTCTCGACCTGTATACGCAGGTGAAGAGTGTTTGGGTTGACTTGTCAGGACGTCCGATTGGTTGGTTTGGGAATTAAGTCTGGAAGGACTTGTGGTATTGGTTTTAAAACGGGTTTCCTCAAGAAGTCGAAATACCACCTACGGCAGTAGGTGGATACTTTCAGATCCTTTCTACGAACGTTCTGATTATTTGCATTCGGAAATCCCACCAACGGCAGTTGGTGGATTGTTCAGATCCTTTCTATGAAACGTTCGATTATTGTCATACTGGAATCCCACCAACGGCAGTTGGTGGATTGTTCAGATCCTTTCTATGAAACGTTCGATTATTGTCATACTGGAATCCCACCAATGGCAGTTGGTGGATTGTTCAGATCCTTTCTAACTGCCTCGCAGCCGAATGTCACGGAAGATATTTATAGCCGTGAACGATCATCCTTAATTGATAAACGCTCTGCGAGTAGAAAGGATCTGAAAGTATCCACCAACTGCCGTTGGTGGGATTCGGGAACTCACGAGTCGGCGTCGCTTTAGTAGAAATGATCTGAAAGTATCCACCAACTGCCGTTGGTGGGATTCGGGAACTCACGAGTCAGCTTTAGTAGAAAGGATCTGAAAGTATCCACCAACTGCCGTTGGTGGGATTTCGGTGCGAAGGCGTACAGCAGCAAGTTCCAAAAAGTCCCGCATGCCTGACAATCAACGAACTATCATCGACCTCCTCGATCGGGAGTTCACCTCGTTAATTGAAGCGTTACGTCTACTCACAAAGTCGATTCCCCAGGACCTGCTTTATCGTCAGCCGCCTGCACCAACAGTTGGCGAGCACATAATCAAAAGTGCCGGCGTAGTGGAACAGACGTTTGGCGGTATTACGACAAACCTCTGGGACGATCCTTTTGAATGGACCCTGCCAGAGACCCTGTCGACAACAGATCGCATCCTCGAGTACTTATCGGAAGTTGATGCCACTCGCTCACGCGGATTCGCGAGCTTCGCAGATGATGCAACGCTTCTAAAATACATCGCCGTTCCTTCTGATACACCCTGTCAGTTGTTGGAATTGTTGCTCCAAACATTAACCCGGGCGAGTGACTATCGAGGCCAGGCGGTCGCAACGCTAAAATGTGTGGTGGCCTAATCTGTCGGGGCGTCCCTCCGTGGGCGCCCCTTCGCCGTAATACAGCTTAATTGGAAGAGGAGGGGTGCCCACGGAGAGACGCCCCGACAAATTAACTTTCCGATGATAGTACTGATCGGTTTATTATCTAGGCCGTCCTATCAGTCCCCTTGGTGAGGAACACTTAGAATGTATTGCCCTCAATGCGGTCAACAACAGGCTCCCGGCACTGTGCGATATTGTTCGCGGTGCGGTTTCCCGCTTGATGGGGTGATGAGCTTGCTCGCCAACGGAGGAATGCTGCCGGTTTTTCGAGATTCAGAAACTCCCAGAGAAATGTCAGCGAAGAAAAAGGGCGTCAGACAAGGTGGAATGCTGATACTGCTGGGAGCCATCCTTGTACCTATCCTTGGAGTTTTTGCGAGTTATAGTAATTCGTCATTCCCTGAGATTCTAGTGGCGCTTGCTGCGATCATCTGTTTCGTGGGTGGTCCACTAAGGATGTTGTTTGCGGCCGTGTTTGAAGAAGGTGCGCCCAATCCTTATCACGTTGCGCGACCTTATATTCCAGCTCCAATGCCAACGCCACAATTTAATGCGCCAATGCGCAATGCTGCACTGCCGCCTCCACCCGCTCAATCCGGTTTGGGATGGCGACAACGACCGAATACAGCCGAGTTAGCCACTCCACCAAGTGTGACGGAGAACACTACGCGGCTGCTCGATAAGGAAGACCGCTCCGAAAATCAATAATCGTCTGCAATAACGTCCAGGTGTCCGACCCAACGAAACAAGCCGAGGCCAGTTCTTCGTTGATCCTCGCTCAGCAGTTGGCAGAACGAATTCGGCGGAATGGAAAGATTACTTTCCATGAGTGGATGAATGCCGCGCTTTACCATCCGACTCTCGGTTACTACAACCGTCAAGATCTAAAACGTTGGGGTAGGGAAGGCGATTATCGAACGAGTCCGGAACGAAGCGAACTATTTTCAGCCGTCTTCGCCCGCTACTTTGCGACGCTTTACGAAAAACTCGATCAACCCAGAAACTTTTCGATAGTTGAAATGGGCGCCGGAAACGGTCAGTTTGCCGCCGGTGTGCTGCAAGTGTTACAGGATCAGTTTCCGGCAGTCTTTGCTGCGACTAACTACCTCATTCATGAAAAGAGTGAGGACGCTCGTCGCCGCGCAATGCAAACGCTCAGCGAGTGGGAAAGCAAAGTCAAATTTGAAAACCTCGAACAACGCGCGCCCCTCGCCGCCGGTGTGGTCTTTTCGAACGAACTCCTTGATGCGTTTCCGGTTCATCGCGTAACAATGGCCGATGGTGATTTGCAGGAGTTGTACGTTGGTTTGGACGCCGAAGGCGAGTTTACGTGGGGCTCAGGCGCGTTATCGTGTGATCGCTTGAAGGAGTTCTGCCGGAATCAGCTGCCACTGTTAACCGAGGGACAAACTGTCGACATCAATCTTGAGGTTCACGACTGGTTTCAACTGCTCGAGAAAAAACTAGAGCGTGGTTACGTCGTCACTGTTGATTACGGATCGGAGTCACCTGAGCTTTATCAAACTCAAGAACGACATGATGGAACCTTGCGAGGTTTTCGAAGGCACAGTTTCGTTGGCAATGTTCTGAAGTCGCCAGGCGATACGGACCTGACGACGAGCGTAGATTGGACGTACGTTAAGAGTGAAGGGAAGCGATGCGGATTCGCAGTTGAAGAGTTTGGTCAACTCGATAAGTTTCTTTTGCGAGTAGGTATTCTTAATGAGTTGGAGAAACGTATGACAGCCACGAGTAAGGAAGCTGATAAATCGCGGCTCACGACTGCGGCACGTGAGATGATTTTGCCTTCAGGTATGGCTTCCAGTTTTCAAGTGCTGGTGCAAAAACGTTCATGACGACCGACTTCAAACTGATAGATGTTTCCCACTCGATCGAGCATGGGATGATTACTTATAAAGGTCTACCCACGCCTGCGATTAGCGATCACCTCACTCGCGACGCCTCGAGAACATTCTACGAGTCGGGCACGGAGTTCCACATAGGTAAGATTGAGATGGTTGCCAACACCGGCACCTATCTCGACAGTCCGTTTCATCGTTATCCGGATGGTACAGACCTGGCTGGTCTAGATCTGAGTTCCCTCGCTAATTTAGCCGGACTTGTGATACGTCACACAGGGCAAAATCGGGCGATTGAGATAAGCGCTTTTGGCGATTTCGATCTCAAGGGTAAGGCTGTTTTGATCCACACGGGCTGGGACAAGCACTGGCGAACAGATGAATACTGGAGTGGTAACCATCCATTTGTAACGGAAGAAGCAGCGAAGTTTCTGGTAGATGCTGGCGCAACCCTGGTAGGGATCGACTCGTATAACATCGACGATACCAGCACGGGAAGTCGACCTGCACACACGATTCTGTTGGCGAATAGTATTCCTATTGTCGAACACCTCTGCGATTTGGATAAACTCCCAGAAAGCGGATTTAGATTTTTTGCCGTACCTGTGAAGGTTCGAAACTTTGGAACGTTTCCAGTACGCGCGTTTGGAATTGTGCAGTAAACATTTCTGCGGTCTCTAATGCTCCAAACAAACTTAGTTAATGGAGGGGCGACATGTCGCTTCGACGAAAGTCTTTCGTACTGACCTTATTATTGTGTGGAGTCGTTAATCTCATTTCTCCATTTGCTGGTACCAAGCGAGCCAAGGTTTTCGGGCAGACCGTCATACCGCAAGCTTACTTCACGGAACCTTCGCTATCACCGGATCGGAAAGAGATTGCATTTGTCTCAGGTGGCGACATCTGGACCGTGCCGGCGGCTGGTGGTATCGCCTCGCTACTCGTTTCCCACTCAGCGAATGAAGCAAACAACTCGCTTTCATCTCTACGCGCACGGGCAATGGCGACATCTATTTGTTGACCTTGCTGAGCGGCGATCTCAAACGTCTTACTTTTGATGATGCGTTCGATCAATTGGACGGCTGGTCGCGCGATGGTCAATGGATCTATTTCTCATCGGGTAGTCGAGACGTAGGAAATTTGAACGATCTGTTTCGCGTTCGGACTACCGGTGGGACTCCAATGCAAGTCGGCTCGGACCGCTACACCAATGAATTCTTTTCGGCGCTCTCACCCGATGGTACCGCCCTGGCGTTTAGCGCGCGCGGTTTAGCCTCGGGACAATGGTGGCGCAAAGGGCATAGTCACCTCGATGAAGCCGAAATTTGGTTACTTCGTTCATTTGAAAATGGCCAGGGCACTTATGAACGAGTGACCGAAGCGGGTGGCGCTAAAGAGATGTGGCCCATGTGGAGTGGCGACGGTCGGAGTTTGTTTTATGTTTCGGATCGCAGTGAGGCAGCAGGCAAGAAAGGCGCACAGAATATCTGGACAGCCACTCCCGGACGAAATGGCGCTCGTAAAGTTTCAAACTTCACTGATGGGCGTGTTGTGTGGCCAAGTATTTCCTATGACGGTCGCGAGATTGTTTTTGAGCGAAACTTCCGCATCTGGAAACTTGATACCGAAACGGGAAAGACTGCTGAGGTCGATATTCAACGTCGCGGAGTTTCGGCGGGACCGGCTCTAGAACATCTCCGCTTGTCAGATCAGATTTCCGAGTTACAGCTTTCGCCTGACGGCAAGAAGGTCGCTTTCGTAATTCGCGGTGAAGTGTTCGCTGCGTCGGCTGCCGATGGAGGCGACGCGGCCCGAGTTTCGACCAGTGTCGCTGAAGAATATCAACTGACATGGTCGCCTGACAGCCGGCGCTTGGCCTACGTTTCTGATCGTGACGGCACTCCACACCTGTTCCTCTACGATTTCAACAACAACACCGAGTCGCAGTTGACTAAAGATGTCGCCGACGATTCTACCCCTGGTTTTTCACCCGATGGGAAACTCATAGCCTTCATTCGCGGCACAAAAGAACTGCGAGTTATGGATGTTATTGAAAAGAGAGATCGGGTAGTGACGTCAGGAATCTTTGAACGACCTCCGATCATTGCTGACAAACCATACACCTGGTCTCCTGACAGTAAATGGATTGCTTACGTTCCGGTTGGCGACAATCAGTTTAAGAATGTAAGTCTGGTGGAGGTTGAGACGGGAAAGAGCCGGCCGGCTAGTTTTTTGGCGAATGTTTTTAGCAACACGTTGTCGTGGAGCCCCGACGGAACATTTCTACTTTTCGACACGGGTCAGCGCACTGAAACTGTTCAGCTTGCCCGAGTCGATCTTATTCCGCGGACGCCTAAGTTTCGTGAGGATCAATTTCGCGACCTTTTCAAAGAGGAAACACCGCGCAGCCTGACAAACACCCGACCAGCACCGGCAGAAACACCTCGACCGGCACCGACTGCTTCGCCTGAGTCATCGCCTGCGGCTTCACCTGTGGCAGCGACTGCCAAGCCGGGTGCAAAACCAGTTCAAGTCGTCTTTGAAGACATACGCCGGCGACTTAGTCTTCTGCCTGTTGGAGTGGATGTGAACTATCAGACCATCAGCCCCGACGGTAAGTGGGTGGCGATGGTTGCTTCGGCCGCGAACCAGGCGAACCTGTACTTGTATTCAATCGACGAACTTGCACGTGAACCAGCTGTAGCGAAGCAGTTGACGTCGACGGCTGGCTTCAAGTCATCGATTCAATTTAGTCCGGATAGCAAGGAGTTGTTCTACCTGGAAAATGGGCGCATAGGAGTTGTTAATCTCGAGGGACGCAGTCGTTCGCTTGCGGTCACAGCGGAGATGGACATTGATTTCTCACGAGAGAAAATGGAAGTGTTTAATCAGGCGTGGTTCTACCTTCGCGACAACTTCTATGATCCAAACTATCACGGAGCAAACTGGCAGGCCGTTCGCGCTCAATATGAACCACTGATCGCCGGCTCACGCACTCCGGATGAGATGCGGCGCCTACTGCAGTTGATGGTGGGCGAGTTGAATGCGTCACACCTCGGGGCCTCAGCGCCTGGAAGTGCGACTGTCACGACTAATGGCCGCCTGGGTTTGAGATTTGATCGTCGAGAGTATGAAACTACCGGTCACCTCAAGATTACGGAAGTGATTCCGCTCAGTCCCGCCGCTCTGCCGGGTAACATTAAACCTGGTGACTATCTTCTCGCCGTCGATGGACGTGCCTTAGATGCCTCAACAAATCTTGATGAGGTTTTAAGTTACAAAATTGGTCGCAGGGTTTCACTTACCGTCTCAGCTGCCGCCGACGGGTCAAACAAACGCGAAGTGGCCGTGCGTCCGGTGAATGGTGCGACTGAACGGGCCTTACTTTATCGAAACTGGGTCGATCGAAATCGCGAGTACGTTGCGAAAGCCAGTAACGGACGGCTGGGATATGTCCACATGTTTGATATGGGGTCAGGCTCTCTCTCCCAGCTGTATGTCGACCTCGATGCTGAAAATCATGCGCGAGACGGCGTTGTGATTGATATTCGAAATAACAATGGCGGCTTCGTCAATGTTTACGCCATCGATGTATTGGCCCGACGTGGTTATCTGACGATGACGTTAAGAGGACATGGGGGTGCGCCGGCACGGACTGTCCTTGGTCAACGCTCTTTGGATCGGCCTACGATTCTTGTCACTAACCAACACTCTCTCTCTGACGCCGAAGACTTCACAGAAGGCTATCGAGCCTTGAAATTGGGAAAAGTGGTTGGTGAACCGACGGCGGGGTGGATTATTTTCACCTGGAATCAGACGCTGATCGATGGCACGAGTTTCAGACTTCCACGCATGAAGATTACAGCCAACGACGGAACAGACATGGAGCTTAATCCGCGACCAGTTGATTTGGAAGTAACTCGTCCCATTGGCGAGACTCTGACGGGGAAGGATTCTCAGCTGGATGCAGCAGTCCAGGAATTGTTAAAGCAACTAGGCCCGACGAGGACTACAACGCCGCGCTAGGACTGAATAAAAGAACACTTTTCTTTAAGTTCGTGTCGCGAATGCAAATAGTCTGAAACTGCTTCCGCGCTAACGTTGGTAATGGCCTCCCTCTCATACCTGAGTGGGAGGTCATTCACTTTTACGAACCTGGGGGGAACATGAGGCAATCAGCAAAACAACTAAAACCAGCGCGCCTTAACCAGACAGCAAACCGTTCTTCCGTTGCGTACGATAAGTTGCCAGGTGCACGCGAGTGCCGACGGAAGTTTCTCAGGTTTTTTCCGGAAGGATTCAACGACGAAACGTACATTGCCTGGGAGCGTGAATATAAATGGTTAGCCCATGAACAGTGGAATGAGTTGTTGAGTGAGCATGCCCATCGCCGGATGCTGCGTGCGAAGGAGTTCCGAGAAATAGCCAACATCGCGATCCGAATAGAATCACGTACGAACCTCCTTTTCTCATTTGAAAAAATGGCCTTAAGAGATGCGGTCAAGACACCCGAGGGAGCGCGGCTTTTTTCAACGGAGCTTTACGATTTTCTTTATGGCTCCGAAAAGCCTTCTAATCGTTTTGAGCGGTGGTGCGATGCGGTGGGTAGGTTACCGCGAAAGCAAACACGTGTGCTCACGTGGCCCATTGTTACAGTATTTGGATTTATCGCGTTGCCTGAGAAGCACATCTATCTGAAGCCAACTGTGACGCGCACGGCCGCCAAAGAGTATGGCTTTGAGTTTCAATATCAGTCGCGACCGTCGTGGGCCACTTACAAGAGTTTGCTTGATTTTGGAATGGTTTGCCGAAGAGATCTTCGTGACCTGCAGCCACGTGACCAAATAGATATTCAGAGTTTTATCTGGGTGTTAGGTTCGGATGAATATGAGGAGTAATCAGCCGCAGATAAACGGCAGAAAGACGCAGATCAGAAAGTGCAGAAACGGCCTACTGTTTCTTATTGTGATCTGCGTCTTTCTGCGATTATCTGCGGCTGACCTAGCTATCTTCTAAAACAGCTCAAACTTGATCGTCAGATACTTCTTGGGATTCTGGCGGAAGTCGTAGATGAGTTTTACGCCTTCAGATGAAAGTTGGTTGACGTTTGAATATAGCGTGTCGTCTGTTATCAGCTTGCCGACAGTGCCTTCGCCTCGTTGGGCCGCCGCAACCATATTGTCGATACGTTCAGCGGTGGTATTAAAACGCGCAATCGCGGCACGTGCATCGTTGTAAATCTGTTCGTCTTTGATGAGTTTGCCTAGTGTGCCATGGCCGGCGTTGATTTCGGCGATCATGGAATTAACCTGGTCCACTGAACGATCGAGTCGATCTGCTGTCCGGTTAATGCGGTTGTAAAGTTCGTCGTCAGTAAGAAGTTTTCCAGCAGTACCACGCCCGGCACGTAAATCAGCAGAAATTGCCTTCAGCTGAAGAGCAATATCATTGGCGTTGTTATAGAGAGCCGGATCGTTGATGAACCTACCGGCAGATCCGTTTCCGGACCTGACTTGTTTCATCACGTCTTCGGTTTCACGGATGGTCGCATTCAAGTTGTTGTAGAGAGCTTCATCGCTGAAGAGTCTTCCAACCGTGCCTTTACCTTCCTTAACATCACGGACAATACCGCTGATTTCGTCGGACAGTTTGCTCAGGCGTTGAGCGAGGTCTGCGGCAGTATTGCGTTTTCAGCCACCGGCTGACCCACGGCCGTTCCGGGTGTGATGTTGATGAGCATCTCGTTACCCAACAGACTCGGGGAACCCTGCTGTGCGGTTGAATCTGAACGGATACGTTGATTAGCAGGTTGACCATCAATTGTTCCATCGACAGTCATTACCGCTTCAACTCGAGGCGCATTCGGAACATCAGAAGGAGGCAATAAGATTATCTTTTCGACCTTGCCTACACGAACACCTGCCAGGCGAACTTCTGATCCCTCGCGCAAGCCGTTTGCGTCGCCAAAGCGAGCTCGCAAGTGAAGCTTCCGGCTAAAAGGGTTGATGTCGCCCGACGCATTCAGCACAAGAAAAATGAGGACGGCAATCGACAGGAGCACAAAAATGCCCACCCTCAGTTGGCCCAGGGATACACTCTTTTTTGAACTAGGCATGCTGTTGTAATGAGAACACGAGCTTTAATTAACGAAGCTGCGCGTCTCGACCTTTCTTAATGTCCCCTCAGAAACTTTTGGATGTACGGATCCTCAGAGCGTTTCAAAGTCTCGTCCGTGCCACTGAAAATAATATTACCCTCTTTCATCATCATCACCTTGCTATTGATGAGGCACAGGCGTTGACCTTCACGCTCGAATACGACCTTACCCTCGTCGTCGACCACGGCATATTCAGAGCATATGTACTCGAGATTATTCATCTCGTGAGTAACGAAGATGGACGAAACGTCTTCGAGATCCCGAAGTTTCATTGCGAGCTCACAAATAGTGCGAGCTGTCGGCGGATCCAAACCTGCGGTCGGTTCGTCGAAAAGCACAATCTTTGGGTCGCCGATCAACGCGCGAGCAATTCCGACGCGTCGTCGCATACCACCCGAGAGCTCAATAGGCATTTTGTCTATTGCGTCTTCCAGATTAACGAAGCGCAACATACGCCTGACTTCAGGTTCGACTTCTTCTTCCGGGACCCCTTGTTCGTGAAGTCGATAGGCGACGTTTTCGTAGACCGACAGTGAATCGAAGAGCGCGCCTTCCTGAAAGACCATTCCGATGTTCTTGCGAACTTCCATCATCTGATTTTCGGAATAGTTTGTGATGTCTATACCGTCAACGAATACTTGTCCTCTGTCTGGTTTCAACAGGCCAAGTACTATCTTGATGATGGTTGATTTGCCGCCTCCCGAACCGCCCAGGATGATCTTCGTCTCGCCTTTCATTACTTTGAAGCTGAGATCATTAAGGATGACTCGAGCATCGAAAGCGAGGTGCACGTTCCTAAACTCGATTGCCGGTATGGCACGCTCGCGATCGTCAACCTCGTGGAAAGTCGATTCGGCAGCGAAGTCCCTAACGTTAGGAGAACTGGTATTGATAGTGGTTGAAGACATGATTGGTTGCCCTATGAAGTACCTAGAATAACCTGAAGAGCTTTAGCTAAGAAGTAGTCTGCAATGATTACGATAATCGACGCCGTAACCACAGCACGTGTAGTTGATTGTCCGACTCCTACAGTTCCACCTTCCGTGTTAAGACCCTGCCTGCAGGCAATAGCGCCAATTATTATAGAAAAGACTAGCGGCTTGACGATACCGCCAATCAAATCATCTGTCGTGATTGCGTCTCGAACCGCTGAGATAAATACACTTGACGACACTGAATACAACGCGACTGCTGTTACCCAGCCACCGACAATGCCCATGCAGTCTGCTAATACGGTCAACAACGGCAAG